>DBWE01000006.1 GCA_002308315.1 Clostridiales bacterium UBA1246
TTTCCTACAACTATTTTACACTAAGCACGGACGGAGGAAAGGAACTTACCGCGGCGCGGGACTCTCTTTTGCCGACCGGGCGCTTGACAAATACAATACTTCGTGATACGATGTATTCCGCGAAGGGAGGTATGGTATGGACGCTCAACTGAAGCGCGGGCTTCTTGACGTATGCGTTCTCGCGGCTATCAAGAACGAGGACTCGTACGGATATAAGATCATCAAGGATCTGAAACCGTACATCGAGCTGTCGGAATCGACCCTGTACACCGTGCTGAAACGCCTGGAGGCGGCAAAAATGCTTACGGTGCGTACGGCGGAACATGACGGCAGGCTGCGAAAATACTACCGCATCACCGAGGACGGCTCGGGACGCATAGAGGATTTCAAGAGGGAATGGAAAGAGGTAATATCCATATATCGTTTCGTGGTAAAGGAGGATGGACATGAATAGGGAAACGTTTATGTCCGAATTGAAAAACGCACTGTCGGGCCTGCCCCGGGACGACGCGGAGGAACGGCTGGCTTTCTACGGAGAAATGATCGACGACCGAATGGAGGAGGGCCTGACGGAGGAGGCGGCGGTCGCCGGGATAGGCACGATAGAAGAGATAGTCGCTCAGACCGTCTCGGAGATCCCGCTGGGCAGGCTCGTCAGAGAGAAGATGCCTCCGAAACGGCCGCTGGGCGCAGGGAAGACCGTTCTGCTCGTTCTGGGCTTTCCGCTGTGGTTTCCGCTGCTGATCGCCGCGTTCGCCGCGGTCTTTGCGCTGTATGCCGCCGTATGGTCCGTGATAATATCCCTGTGGGCGGTGGAGGTCTCGCTGTGGGCCTGCGCCGTCGGCGGCGTCGCGGCGGCCGCGTTTTTCTCGCTCCGCGGTAACTTTTTTGCGGGCGCGGCGTCCCTCGGCGCGGGGCTGTTCTGCGCGGGAGCGTCGATATTCCTGTTTTTCGGCTGCGCCGCGGCGTCGAAGGGAATGATCCGCCTGAGCGGGAAAGCTCTCTCGGGCATTAAGACCGGGATAGCGGGAAAGGAGAGAATAAAATGAAAAAGGGATACGTCATCGCGGCCGTCGTCCTCATCGCGGCGGGCATCGCGGTCTTCGGAGGCTTTTTCTTCGCCTCGGGTTTCGATTTTTCAAAGCTTGACAGCTCGCACTGTGAAACGAAGCTTTATTCCGTCGACGAAGCCTTTGACGGGATAGAGATAGATATATCGGAGACAGACGTGGTTTTCGAACCGTCGGAGGACGGCAGGGCAAGAGTGGAGTGCACGGAACGGGACAAGGTAAAATACGGCGTATCCGTCGAAAACGGGGTGCTGAAGATAGTCGGGGACGACCGGAGAGCGTGGTACGACCGTCTGTCGCTGTACTCCAAAGCTCTGAAGATGACGGTCTATCTGCCGCGCGACCGCTTCGGATCTCTGAAAATAGACGCCGGCACGGGAAAAGTGGACGTCCCCGGGAACTTCTCCTTTGCCGACGCCGATATCGAGGTGAGCACGGGCGACGTGACGTGCGGCGCCTCGGCGGACGGGCTGCTCAGGATCAAAACGAGCACGGGGGATATAACGCTCGCCGGCGCCGAGGCCGGACAGACTGAGCTCACCGTCTCCACGGGCGGCGTGGACGCGGAGGCGGCAGCCTGCGCGGGAACGCTTACGGTAAACGTCGGCACCGGGAAAACGAGACTTACCGACGTGAAGTGCGGGAACCTCGTATGCGGGGGGAGCACGGGCGATATCATACTGAAGGACGTCGTCGCCTCCGACGGCTTCGATATAAAGGCCTCGACGGGCGACGTGCGCTTTGATAACTGCGATGCGGGCCGCATAACCGTGAAAACCTCCACCGGGAGCGTTACCGGTACGCTTCGCATGGAGAAGGTATTCATTGCGAAGACGTCGACGGGAAAGATCGACGTGCCCGACACGGTCTCCGGAGGAAGGTGCGAGCTGACTACGTCGACGGGGGATATACGGATAAAGCTCTCCGGCGAATGACGGCCTGTACTTTGACGATGTAAAAAATTAAAACACCGAAGCGCGGACGCTCTGCATAGTGCTCAACTATGCAAAGCGTCCGTTTTGTCGACTATTAAGTCATATTTTTATCACAAAAGTCTCGGCACACTAAAAAAGTGCCGATAATGATGCGAAAGACTTGCCTTTTTTATACAAATGGATATATAATCTATCGGTATGTCGGCACCGTTTCGGAGACGGGCCCGGCCTGTGCCGGACGTGACGGCGGAGAAAGGGGGATAACGCTTGCTTCACGGAAAGTACGTAAGCGACTATACCCTGCAGAATACTCTCGCTCCGGACGGCAGGCAGCGGACCGTCAGCGTATACGGCGGTCCGGTATTCCGTTTCGTAAAGAAGGGGGCGGAGCTTCGCCGGGCAAGGCTGCGTCTTGTCGTATATACGGCGATATGTCTGCTTGCCCTTATGGCGATACTGCTGCTCCCGGCGCCATCGCTGCACATGTGGTACGTCCTGCCTCCGCTGGCTTTCGCGCTGCTGCCCGCCGCGGGCGTGGCGGCCTGCGCCGTTACGCTGACGGCAAAAAACACGCTCGAACGCAGACAGAAGGACAAAAGAGCGGGGGGCCTGAGGCCGAGAAGCGCGGTCCTTGCCGTACTTGCCCTGCTTTCCCTGGCCGGACAGGCCGTATACATGCTCGGAGCAGGAGGCGCCGGCCTCGACGCCGCGGTCGGGATATGCACGCTGGTAACGGCGGCGTGCGCGATACGCATTTTCTTTCTCGGAAAGGATTTCGTCCTTGAGGAAGAAAAAAATGAAGCTTTGTAAATCCCTGTCGTATGACAGTAAAACAAAAAAGGAGAATTACAAGATGAACGGCAAAAAGTTACTGTACCTTTTGCTGGCTGTCGCGATGCTGGTTTCCCTCGCCGCCTGCAACGGCGCGAAACCCGCGGAAGAGACGACCGTCAGCAATCCTCCCGTGAGCGGGAATGAGAGCGAGCCTCAGAGCGGCGGCGAAGAGCAGCCCGCCGAGGAGCCCAGAGACACCATGGTATACGCTACCGCGACCTTCGGACAGAAGTTCAGCCCGTTTTTCGCGACCACCGCGTATGATATGGAGGTCGTAGACCTGGTATGCACCACAGGACTGCTGCCCTATGACCGCGGCGGCGCAATGATCCTCGACGGCATGAACGGCACCACGCGCACCTACAACGGCACCGACTATCCCTACGAGGGCATGGCCAACTGCGAGATCGTTCAGAACGACGACGGAAGCGTTGACTATAATATGACGATGCGCGACGATATCGTCTTCTCCGACGGCAAGCCCGCCGACATCGACGACGTTATTTTCGGCATCTACGTCTGCATGGACCCCACCTATGACGGCAACTCCACCCTGTACGCCCTGCCCATCACCGGCGTTGAGGAGTACCGCTCCGGCATGGACAGCCGCGGCAACGCCATTTTTGCCGACGGCGAGAACGGCTATACCGAGAACGATAAGTATACCGAGGATCAGTACAACGAATTCTGGGCATACTACAATGATCAGGCCGGCGCCGATTTCGCGCAGGAGATCGTGGATTACTGCATCAGCAACGGCTACAACAGCGCCGACGACTCCGTCGCCGCCTGCGCCGCCAACTGGGGCTACGAGCTTGAAGAAGGCGCCACGGCGAAGGATTTCTGGGACGCCATAGTCGCGGCCTATGACACCGTTGAAGAAGCCGAAGAGGTCGAGACCGCCGGCTCCACCCGCCTGCAGCTCACCGTAGCCAATCTCGGCGAAGCTTATCAGACCGGCGTTGAGACCGGCGAGTCCGCTCCCAACATCGCCGGCATCATCCGCACCGGCGACTACACCATGACCGTCCATATGGACAGCTACGACGCCACCGCCATTTATGAAATGGCCTTCGGCGTGAATCCTCTCCACTACTACGGCGACGAGGCTCTTTACGATTACGCCAACAACTCCTTCGGATTCAAGAAGGGCGATCTGAGCGGCGTAAAAGCCAAGACCACCGTTCCTCTCGGCGTGGGACCCTACACCTTTGAAGGCTATGCCAACGGCGTCGTCACGCTGAAGGCCAACCCGAATTATTACAAGGGCAAGCCCGCCATCGAGTATCTGCAGATGAAGGAAGCCGTCGATTCCGACTACGTGCCCGGCACCATTACCGGTACCTTCGATTTCAGCACTCCCTCCATCAATGACGCCACCCTCAAGGCCATAAAGGACGCCAACTCCAACGACGAGCTGACGGGCGACGTTCTTACCACTTACCTCATCGACTACCGCGGCTACGGCTATCTCGGCATCAACGCCGACCTGGTCAACATAAACAACGAGCCCGCTTCCGACGCCTCCAAGGCTCTGCGCAAGGGCTTCATGACCCTGTTTGCCGTGTACCGCGACACCGTTATCAATTCCTACTACGGCGACCGCGCCAGCGTTATCCAGTACCCCATCTCCAATACCTCCTGGGCCGCTCCCCAGCCCGCCGACGAGGGCTACCGTCAGGCCTACTCCCTCGACGTGGACGGCAACCAGATCTACGATCCTTCCATGAGCGCCGAGCAGCGCTATGCCGCCGCCAGGGAAGCCGCCATCGGCTATTTCAAGGCCGCCGGCTTCACCTATGACGAAGAGGCGGGCAAATTCACGGACGCTTCCGCCACTTATGAGATCATGATCCCCGGCTCGGGCGAGCAGGATCACCCTGCCTACGGCGTTGCGATCGCCGCTTCCGAGGTCCTTGAAGAGCTCGGCATCAAGCTGCAGGTCAACGATGTGGTCACCTCCACCTGGAACAATGCTATCGAGGGCAACACCGCCATGATGTGGGCCGCCGCCTGGCAGGCTTCGCTGGATCCGGATATGACCCAGGTCTACCGCTCCGACAACGCCCACGGCAAAGGCACCAACTCCAACCACTACTCCGTCGACGACGCCGACCTTGACGCCCTTATCGACGCCGGCCGCGCCAGCGCCGACACCGAGGAGCGCAAGAGCATATACAGGGACGCCATGGACATCATCATGGACTGGGGCTGCGAGCTGCCTCTCTATCAGCGCAAGAACTGCTACGTCGCGTCCAGCATCCGCGTTGACAACGAAACCATGCCCAAGGAAATGACTCCGTTCCACAACTGGTATTCCGAGATCGAAGCTCTCGAAGTAAAGTGATAAAAACGGACAAAGGCCGGGACATGCTCCGGCAGGCATACAGATAATGACGATCCGCGGCACGGAAGGGGGATCTTCCCTTTTCCGCGCCGCGGCATTTCCATGGGAGTCTCTCGGAGATCCGGACGCGGGAAACGCCGGGTACTCTCCGGCAGTCCGTTCGGACGGGCGGCGGCGCCGGCTTTCCGAGAGGCCCCCGGGACCATTTTTGCAGTAGGGGGGATACGTTATGCTGAAGTTTACGGTCAAACGCCTGTTGTACAGCGTTCTGATCCTCTTCTTCGTAATGTTTCTGATATACGTTCTGATGTACAACATGCCCATGGGATATATCGAGACCAAGGCAAGAGAGCTTGCCTCCCGTCCGGGCGCCACGAAGAGCTATGCCGAATGGCTGTCGGATCTCAACGCCCAGTACGGTATGGACAAGGGCGTGGTACGGGGATATTTCGTATGGCTCTCATCCGCCGTGAGAGGGCAGTGGGGCGACAGCTGGGCATGGACAGTGCCCGTCACGCAGGAATTCAGAAGCACGGTATGGTTCAGCTTCGCGCTTGGGCTGGTGTCTTTTATCCTCGAAATAATCATCGCCATCCCTCTGGGCATAACCGCCGCGAGAAAGCAGTACAGCTTTTCCGACTACTTTACCACGGTGATCTCGATGATATGCATATCCATGCCCACGTTTTTCCTCGCCACGCTGCTGAAATACGTGTTCTCGGTAAAGCTGGGCTGGTTTGACCTGACGGGTATGCAGAGCAGGAACTACATGTTCCTGTCCGACTTCGGAAAGGTGCTCGACGTTGCAAAGCACTTCATCCTGCCCGCCATCACGCTTACGATAGTGAACATCGGCTCGCTCATGCGCTATACGCGCACCAACATGCTGGAGGTGCTCAATTCCGACTATATACGCACCGCGCGCGCCAAGGGCGTGGACGAGCATAAGGTGATATACAGGCACGCCTTCAGAAATACTCTCATCCCCCTCGTGACCATGCTGGGCGGCTCGCTTCCGGGCCTGTTTTCCGGCGCGCTCATTACGGAAACGCTCTTCGGCATAAGAGGCATAGGAAACGCGTCCTACACCTCGATGACCCAGGCGGACGTTCCCTTCGTAATGTTCTATCTGGCGTTCATTTCCATACTCACGCTGCTGGGCAACCTGATCAGCGATCTGCTCTATGCCGCGGTCGATCCCCGCGTGCGCCTGAGCTGAGGAGGCGGAACGATGGACAACAGGAATAAATCTTTTTATGAAATGCTCAAGCGGGACGCGGAGAAAGAAGAAAACAAGTCCGGAGAGATGAAGCTGGACGACGTCGCCCGCGTAAAGGTGCTGTCGCCGGGACGGCAGGTATTCAAGCGCTTTGTCCGAAACCGTCTCGCCGTTTTCGGGGCGTGCCTTCTGATAGTCATGTTCGTATTCTCCTTTTTGGGACCGCTGGTATACCCCTACGGACAGAAGCAGATCTTTTACAAGTATGACGCCCAGAACATAAACTACGCTCTGGCAAAGGAAAATTCCACATACAACGGCTATGTGCTCGACTCCTCCGTCGAGGTCGAGCGCAGCGTGAACAACCTGATGAACAGCAGCATCAAGCGCATGCTTGAGGACGGGAAAAAGGAAAGCTATATTTTCGGCGATGAGATCTGGCATGTGGAGGAAAAGGCGGAAGAGATATATGTGCTTTCGCTGACGAATTCCCGCCGGATATGCGTGACCGGCTCCGGAAAACTGACGGTGGGCAATTTCGACACCATCAGCGGCAAACTGACCTATTCCTCCGCCGAGGTGGAGGGCCTCGAGGAGGCGGCCGCCGCGGTGAACATGAAAGGCTCCGGCGGCAGCTTCACTTATGAGGGAGTTACCTACGACTATGCCCGCAGCGGCGGAAAAAGCTATGATATAACCACCGATCTGAGCGGTGTGAATTACAGCGCCGAGGCTCCGGGCGAGGGCTTTGAGCAGGCCATGGACAAGGCCGTCGGCAAGGCCGACTGCTTCGAATACGGCGGCGCGGATTACGCGATAAATAAGGACGGACAGAGATATTACGTTTACTCCGTCGAAAACGACAGGCCGGCCAAGGTGTTCACCAGACTGACCTTCGATCTCTTCGAGCCGGGAGACGGCGTATCCGACGAAATGCGCGCAGGCGCGCTGATGAATACGGACGGCAGCTTCACCGCCGACGGACGCGGATGGACCGTCGGAGAGGAGGACGGCCTGCTTATAATACGCGGGGACGACGGGAAGGAATACGCGGAGATGAACACCTTCTCGATCCGCCGCTATTCCGGCGCGGACACCGTGGAATACGATTTGAAAAAGGCGATCACCGAGACCGTGGAGCAGATGCGGGCCGAAGGAAACAAGACCGCCGAGCTGGTATACCGTCTGCCGCAGCAGACCGAGACGGGCGAATACGCCTACGACGAGGACGGTTCGCTGCTGTATCAGGATACCGAGCTTCACATCACCCAGCGCGACACGGGCGAATACGTTATTAACTGCGATCAGATCATTTACGTGATAGACAGATTTGCCGGGCCGTCGATCAAACACATCCTCGGCACCGACGGCGACGGCTTCGACGTNNNATGTACGGCGGCCGGGTGTCGCTGATGGTCGGCTTTGTGGTGGTTTTCATCGAGGTGCTGATCGGCGTTATCATGGGCGGCCTTGCCGGATATTACGGCGGGTGGGTGGACAACCTGATCATGCGTTTGGTGGATATATTCTACTGCCTGCCCAGCCTGCCGATAATGATCATACTCGGCGCGATGATGGACGCGCTCCGCCTGGATACCCGGGTAAGG
>DBWE01000110.1:0-3058 GCA_002308315.1 Clostridiales bacterium UBA1246
ATGATGGCGGACAAGGACGTGGCGGGGACGCTGAGCCGCCTCGTGCCCATGGCCGAGCTTTTCGTGGCCGTGGAGGCGCCCAACAGCCGCGCCATGAAGCCCGGGGAGCTGGCAAAGCTGCTCAGAGGCATGGGCGCGAAGGCCGCCGCCTTCGACAGGATAGACACCGGCGTCCGCTACGCGCTCGAGCGCGCCGGGAAGGACGGCGTGATCGCCGCGCTGGGAACGCTGTATTTCTCCGCGGAGGTGCGCCGCGCGGTGAAAGAGGCAATATAAAGCGATAATCGAAAAAAAGTGTTGACACGGCGGAGAAATGCGGGTATAATCTCCGGGAAAAGAAAGAAGACGGCTTTGCCGCCTCACCCGGCCATCGTGATGCGCCGCGGTCAACAGGGATGATCGGACTTCTCAAAGGGAGTCGTTATGCTGTTGCGCGGGCCGGATGGCCCGCGCAAAATTTTTGGAGGTGTTTCGGTATCAGCAGCACTGCGCATCAAATCAATGATGAGATCACGGATAAGGAAGTTCGGCTGATAGGCGACGACGGCGCTCAGCTCGGCATCATGAGCGCGGCGGCGGCCCTGGAGATAGCGACCGAGCGGGATCTCGACCTGGTGAAGATATCCCCGAATTCCGTGCCTCCCGTATGCAAGATCATGGATTACGGGAAATATCGCTTTGAGCAGTCCAAACGAGATAAAGAAACAAAGAAAAATCAGAAAGTGATCGAGGTAAAGGAGATCCGCATGTCACCCGGCATCGGTCTGAACGACTTCAACACCAAGCTGAAGAACGGACAGAAGTTTCTGGCCGACGGCGACAGGCTGAAGGTGACCGTGCGTTTCCGCGGCCGCGAGATGACGCATACCGAGATCGGAGAGGAACTGCTGAATAAATTTGCGGAGCAGTGCGCCGAGATCGCAGTTGTCAATAAAGCACCCAAGCTTGACGGGCGCAACATGACGATGTTCATGTCGCCCAAGAACGTCAAGTGAAGTTGTATATATGTTACGGAAGGAGAACCCAAAATGCCTAAACTCAAAACACACAGCGGGGCGAAGAAAAGATTTAATCTTACCAAGAACGGTAAGGTAAAGCGCGCTCACGCCTTCAAGAGCCACATCCTGACCAAAAAGAACACCAAACGCAAGAGAGGTCTCCGTCAGGGCGCTTATGCCGACGCGACCAACGCACCGGCGATCAAGCGCATGATCCCCTACAAATAAGAAAATTACTGCTGAATATAGGAGGCATTCGAAATGGCAAGAGTCAAAGGCGCAATGATGACGCGCAAAAGAAGAAAGAAAATACTCGGATTTGCCAAGGGCTACTGGGGCTCCAAATCCACTCATTTTAAAATGGCCAACCAGGCCGTCATGAAATCCCTCACCTACGCGTATATAGGCAGAAAGAACAAGAAAAGGGATTTCCGCAAGCTGTGGATCACCCGCATCAGCGCGGCCTGCAAGCTCAACGGAATGAATTATTCCACCTTTATGCACGGCCTCAAGCTCGCCGGGATAGAGATCAACCGCAAGATGCTTTCCGAGATGGCCATACACGACCCCGCGGCCTTCACCGCGCTTACCGAAAAGTCCAAAGCCGCGCTCGGCTGAGCCGGCATTGAATAACGAACGGCACGACCGCCGCAAGCATTCGTCGCTTGCGGCGGTTTCTGTCAAGTTTTTCTCGCCTTTGCCGCGCAAAGTACTACACAGAACGGTGATTTTGTGATACAATACTATAATTAAAAGGAATGCCGTCGGACGTACCGGGATTTGAGGAAGCGGAATGAAAAAAGCACTGAAAAAAGCGGCTGCCGCCGCGCTCATCGCGATAACGGCGCTTTGCTCGGGATGCGCGGTCGAGAGCGTGGACGAGCTGATGAGCCTTCCGCAGCTGTCGGAGGAGTACATCGAGCTTCAGACGGTCATCGACGGCGTTCTGAAAAGCGGCGCGGTATACGCCGCGCCCACCTCCGGCGCGTACAGGCAGTCGGTGCAGCTTTACGATATCAACGGCGACGGCGTGAACGAGGCGCTGGCGTTTTTCCGCTTTCAGGGCGAGAAGCCGCTGAGGATATATATTTTCAGCCAGAACGAGGAGAGCTACGAGGTCGTCGCGACCGTCGACGGCGACGGAACGAGCATAGGCGGCATCAGCTACGTGGACATGGACGGCGACGGCTGGAGCGAGATCGCCGTGGGCTGGCACATGGGCGCGGATCTGGACATGCTCGGAGTATACAGCCTGAAGGGCTTTAAGGCGTCCGCCATCCTCATGGCCGATTACGACCAGTATACCGCCGCGGACATGAACGGCGACGGCAATGCCGAGCTCATGGTGCTGCGGGAGCGCAGCGGAGAAAAAAGCGGAGATATCGAGCTGTATACCATCAGCCCCGACGGAGAAACGGAAACGGCCTCGGCCCGGCTCAGCGTCGGGATGGAGGCGATATCGCGTCTCGCCGCGGGAACTCTGACGGACGGGAAGACCGCGCTTTTCGTCGACGGAGCGTATCAGAGCAGCGGCCTTATAAGCGACGTTTTCGTTTTCGACGGCTCGGAGCTGAAAAACATAACCGTTTCGCCTGAGACCGGCGACAGCGAAAATACGAAGCGGTCCTACGCGGCCGCGTACTGCCGGGACATAGACTCGGACGGGGTCATGGAGGTCCCGGTCACAAGACAGCTGAAGTCCAAAACGGACACGGCGTACAGAGTGCTTGACTGGTACTGCTGCTCTTCCTCGGGAGAGACCGAACTGAAGCTGACGACCTACCACAATTACACCGACAGCTGGTATCTCGTGCTGCCGGAGCAGTGGCGGGACAACGTGACCATACGCCGCGAGGACAGCAGCACGGGAGAAAGAGGCGTGATCTTCTCCCGCTGGAACGGCGACGAGGAGCCCGTAACGGATTTCCTCGCCATCTACGCCATAACGGGGGAGAACCGCGACGATATGGCGGCGAAGGACGGCAGAGAGGTACTGTACCGCAGCAGCGATACGATCTACGCGGCGCGGCTGCTCTGCGAGGAGGGTGAAGTGGACTTCG
>DBWE01000110.1:3131-13541 GCA_002308315.1 Clostridiales bacterium UBA1246
AAAATACTTATCTTGGAAGACGAGGCCAGCATACGCAGCTTTATCGTGCTCAATCTCCGCCGTTCCGGCTATGAGCCCATAGAAGCGGAAACGGGAGCCGAGGCGCTTGAGCGGATCCGGCAAAATCCCGATATCAGCCTGGCGGTGCTGGACGTGATGCTGCCGGACATAGACGGCTTCGAGGTATGCCGCAGGATAAGGGCGACCGACTCGAAAATGGGGATAATCATGCTGACGGCGAGGGCGCAGGAGATAGACAAGGTCACCGGCCTGATGACCGGCGCGGACGATTACATCACCAAGCCGCTTACCTCCATCGCGGAGTTCACCGCCCGCATCGACGCGCTTTACAGGCGCGTCGGCGGAGAAGAGGGAGACGACGGAAGCGAGATAGTAAGGGGCATATTCCGCCTGAACACCCGCAGCAGGACCCTGGAGAAAAACGGCCAGCGCATACGTCTGACGCAGGTGGAGTACGCGATAGTGAAGCTGTTCATGGACAATCCCGGCAAGGCGATGTCGAGAGAAGAGATACTTGCCGCCGTATGGGGCGACGAATACCTCGGCGAGACCGGCGAGACCAAGGTCGTTGACGTGAACATACGCAGACTGAGGATCAAAATAGAGGACGATCCCACAAATCCCGAGTATATCACCACGGTATGGGGCCACGGCTACAAGTGGGGCTTCTGAGGGGAATATGAAACTGCGCGGCATCAAACAAAGATGGATGTTCAACTGCATGCTCGTGACGGTGCTTGCCGTGCTGGCGGGCGTGATGGCGTTTTCGGTATCCAGAGCCAATTACTATTACAGCGGGATACGCTCGGGCATGGAGTCCAAGGCCAGAACGGCGGCGGATTTCTTCGCAAACTACGTGACGAGGACTTACGCCGAGTATTACCAGAGCGCGTACAGGTATACCGAGCTTTTTGACGGACGCGACCGAATGGAGCTGCAGTTCATCAATACTCAGGGGCGAATAGTCGTATCCACCTACGGCCTTACGGCGGGAACGTCTCCGGGCACCGACGATATTTCCGGCGCGATAGAAACGAAAAGCCTGAAAAGCTGGACCGGCAGAAATCCCGCCACGGGAGAAAGGATAACGGCGGTCTCCTCGCCGGTGCTGTACTCCAACGGTCAGGTCGCGGGAGTCATGCGGTACGTTACCAGCCTGAGGCTGGCCGACAGACAGCTGCTGCTGAACGTGCTGCTCGCGCTGGGAGTGGGCGCGGGCGTGGTGCTGCTGGTGTTCCTGCTGAGCACCATCTTCATACGCTCGATAGTCACGCCCGTGCAGGAGGTCACCGTGATGACCCGGCGCATAGCGGACGGAGGCTACGGCAGCCAGATAGAAAACAAGTACAGAGACGAGATAGGCGAGATGGTCGACTCCATCAACGAGATGTCGATACAGATAAGCCAGTCGGAAAAAATGAAGGCGGAGTTCATATCCTCCGTTTCCCACGAGCTGCGCACGCCGCTGACCGCCATTGCCGGCTGGAGCGAAACGCTGAGCTATGACGACGGCATGTCGGAGGAGTCGAAAAAGGGCCTGGAAAACATAATAGAGGAAGCAAAAAGACTCACCAACATGGTCGAGGAGCTGCTCGACTTTACCCGCATCGAGGACGGACGCTTTACCGTGAGCATTGAAAAGCTCGACATAGAGGCAGAGCTTGAGGACGCGATCTTCGCTTACAGAGAGCTTTTCAAGCAGAAGGGGATCACGCTGGAGCACATACCCTCCGAGGAGCCCTTGCCGATCATCCCGGGAGATCCCGAGAGGCTCAAGCAGGTCTTCCTCAACGTGCTGGACAACGCCGCCAAGCACGGCGGCTCAGGCAAGAGGATAACCGTGATGATAGACCTTTCCCGCGATCATGAGGGCGGCGGAAAGGACTACGTGAGGATAAGAGTGCGCGATTACGGCCCGGGCATACCGCCGGACGAGCTTCCGCACGTCAAATACAAATTCTACAAGGGCAGCTCCAAAGCGAGAGGCAGCGGCATCGGCCTTGCGGTATGCGAGGAGATAGTAAGGCTGCACTCCGGAGTGCTCAATATCGAAAACGCCGAGGGCGGCGGAACGGTGGTCACCATACTGCTGCCCGTTTCCAATAATCCGTAAAGAGGTGAAGCGCATGGATAAAAAAGAAGGCGCCGCCTGCTTCCGCACCACCATAGGCGGGCAGGCGCTGATAGAGGGCATAATGATGCGCGGCCCGAAAAAACAGGCGATAGTCGTGCGCAGTCCCAAGGGACTGGTCGTAAAGGAAGAGGAAATAAAGCTGATAAAGGACCGCTACCCGATCCTCGGCCTGCCGCTGATCAGAGGGGTGGTGTCGTTTTTCGCCTCGCTGATATCGGGCATGAAGGCCCTGATGTTTTCCGCGGAGTGCATGCCCGAGGAGGAGCAGCAGGCCCAGGAAAGCAAGCTGGACAAATGGATAAACGAGCATTTCGACGCCGAGAGATCGTCCAAAATAATAATGTCCGTATCCATGGTCATAGGCATAGCCCTGGCGGTCGCTTTGTTTTTCGTGCTTCCGTACTTCATCACCGGGCTGCTGTCCGGGGGGATCAGGTCGAACATAATCAAGAACCTGTTCGACGGAGTGATCAGGATATGCATTTTCCTGTTCTATATGTGGGCGGTGACCCGCATGAAGGAGATACACAGGGTGTTCGAGTATCACGGGGCGGAGCACAAGTCGATATTCTGCTACGAAAAGGGACTTGAGCTCACCGTTGAAAACGTCCGCCCGCAGCCGAGGCAGCATCCGCGCTGCGGAACGAGCTTCCTCTTCGTGGTGATGATCGTGAGCATGCTGGTGTTTTCGGTGGTCAGCTGGAAAAACCGACTGGTGGGCATGTTCATAAGGCTGCTGCTGCTGCCGGTGGTGGTGGCGATAAGCTATGAGATAAACCGCTGGTGCGGCAGACACGACAATATACTTTCCACCGTGCTCGCCGCTCCCGGCAAGGCGCTTCAGAGGCTGACGGTATATGAGCCGGACGACGGCATGATAGAGGTCGCCATCGAGGCGCTCAAGCTTGTGATACCGGAGGAAAAGGGCTCGGACGAGTGGTGAGCCGATGAGGACCTACAACGATATTTACATCGACGCCTCGAAACGGCTGAAAAAAGCCGGCATAGAGGCGGCTTCGCTCGAGGCACGGCTGTTGCTTGCATACGCGGCGGACAAAACGCCGGAGGAGCTGCTGAGGGACATCCGGATGTATCCCGGGGACGAGACGGAGCAGAGGGCGGAGCTGTTTTTCAGCCGCCGCCTTTCCGGAGAGCCCGCGGCCTACATCCTCGGAGAATGGGAATTCTGCGGGCTCAGCTTTGAGGTGAATCCCAACGTGCTCATTCCGAGGATGGATACCGAGCTGCTGCCAGAGCTGCTGCTGGAGCATCTGGCGGAGCGGGAGAAGCCGAGGATACTCGATCTGTGCGCGGGAAGCGGCTGCATAGGCCTGACCGCCGCGGCGCGGAGAGCGGACCTGACCGCAGTGCTCGCGGACATAGACGAGAGGGCGCTGATCGTTTGCCGCCGCAACGCCCGGCGGCACAGACTGACTTCGCGCTCTTACTGCGTAAAGGCGGACGCTCTGGCCGGGCCCTCCGAGAAGCTCGGGAGCTTCGACGCGATAGTATGCAATCCTCCGTATATCGCCTCCGGGGAGATAGACGGGCTTGACCCGTCCGTAAAGGACTATGAGCCGAGATCGGCGCTGGACGGAGGCGAAGACGGGCTTGATTTTTACAGGAGCGTCTGCGCGTTCTGGATCGGGCTGCTCAGAAGCGGGGGGATACTCGCCTTCGAATGCGGCGAGGGACAGAGCGGCAGAGTTAAGGACATCGCCCTCAGCGCGGGGCTGACGTATTTACGGAGCGCAAACGATACGCTCGGCGTCGAACGGGCTGTCGTCTTTCGGAAATAATGCGGGGAGGATAAGGATTTGGCTACGAAAAAACAGCATGTTGTAGAGAGCGCGGCGCCCGCCGCCGACAAGAAGAAGGCTCTGGAGACCACACTCGCGCAGATAGAGCGCAATTTCGGACCGGGCTCAATAATGCGTCTGGGAGAATCCGCCGGGATGAACGTCGAGGCGATCTCGACCGGCTCGCTTACCCTGGACATGGCGCTCGGCATCGGCGGAGTGCCCAAGGGCAGGATAATAGAGATATACGGGCCGGAGTCGTCCGGCAAGACCACTCTTGCCCTGCATATACTCGCTTCCGCTCAGAAGGCGGGAGGCGAAGCGGCGTTCATCGACGCCGAGCACGCCCTCGATCCGTCCTACGCCCGCGCCCTCGGCGTGGACATAGACCGGCTGCTCATTTCTCAGCCCGATACGGGCGAGCAGGCTCTGGAGATAACCGAGGCGCTCGTGCGCTCCGGCGCGGTGGACGCCATCATAATCGACTCCGTCGCGGCGCTCGTGCCCAGGGCGGAGATCGAGGCGGAAATGGGGGACTCCGTGGTCGGCCTGCACGCGAGACTCATGTCCCAGGCCCTGAGAAAGCTTGCCGGCTCGATATCCAAGACGAACTGCGTGGTGGTGTTCATAAACCAGCTGCGCGAGAAGATAGGCGTGGTGTACGGCAACCCCGAGACCACCACCGGCGGCAGAGCCCTGAAATTCTACTCGAGCGTGAGGCTGGAGGTGCGCCGCACCGAAACGATAGCCAACGGCCATGAGAAGATAGGCAGCCGCACCAAGGTGAAGGTCACCAAGAACAAGGTCGCGCCGCCCTTCAAGGAAGCGGAATTCGATATCATTTACGGCGAGGGCATATCCCGCCTGGGCGAGATAACGGACATAGGCGTGAACATGAACATCATAGAAAAGAGCGGTTCATGGTTCACCGTGAACGGTCAGCGCATACAGGGCAAGGACGGCGTGAAGGTGTTCCTGAAGGACAACCCCGACGTCGCCGAGGAGATAGAGAAGAAGATAATAGCCGATTTCGACGCCGCCGCGGCCGCCCGCAAGGCTCCGCCCGCGGCCGTCGCCGCAGGCGCCGCGGTGAGAGTGGACGCGGACGACTTCGAAGACTGATGCGCCTTGAAAAGATCGTTCCCTCCGCCCGGGACAGCGACAGACTCACGCTCCTGTTCGACGACGGCAGCTCCCTGCGCTGCGGCGCCGGAGAGCTGCTCGAATTCGGACTCAGCCGCGGCACGGAGCTGGATGAGGAAAAATTCGGACGGCTGAAGGACGCCTGCGAGTACTACCGCGTGCGCATGAAGGCGGCCGAGCTGACGGCGATGAAGGCCATGTCGGCCGGCGAGCTCAAAAGGAAGCTGCGGGAGAAGGGCGCCTCGGAGGAAAACGCCGGGCGGGCGAGCGAACGGCTGCGGGAGCTCGGAGCGATCGACGAGGAGGAATACGCCCGCATGATCGTCCGCCGCTGCGCGGCGAAGGGCTACGGAAGGGCAAGGATCACCGCCGAGCTGCGCCGTCACATGCTGCCCGCGGAATACTGGGACGGCGCTCTTGCCGAGCTTCCGGAGAGCGGCGATAAGCTGGACGCATTCATAAGAGAAAGGCTTTCCGGCAAGAAGCCGGACATGCGGGAGAAAAAGCGCGTCAGCGACGCTCTGGCCCGCAGAGGCTACGGCTGGGAAGAGATCAGCTCCGCGATGCGGAGGTACGAGGAAACGGCGGAATATCCGGAGGAAGACCGATGAGATCGCATAAGGTCACGGTAGTGTCGCTGGGCTGCGCGAAAAACCAGGTGAACAGCGAGCAGATGCTGTGGAAGCTGGAAAAGGAAGGGTACCCCCTCACCGGGGACGCGGCGGAGGCGGACACGATAATAATAAACACCTGCGCTTTCATAGACAGCGCGAAAGAGGAAGCGATAGACGCCATACTCGAGTATTCATCCCTCGGCGGCAAGCAGATAATAGTCGCCGGCTGCCTTGCGCAGAGGTACAGGGAGGAAATACTCAGCGAGCTGCCGGAGGTGGACAACCTCGTGGGCTGCGGAAGCTACGACGAGATATGCCGCGCCATTGAAATGGCGGACGAGGGGAACAGAGAGGGCGTCTTCGGCGACATAGACGCTCCGGTGAGCGAGAGCGGGCGCATAACCGACTGCAGCCGGGGCTGGGCGTATATCAAGATAGCCGAGGGCTGCAGCAACCGATGCGCCTACTGCATCATTCCCAGGCTCCGGGGCAGATACCGCAGCAGGCCGATGGAAAACATACTGCGCGAGGCTCGCGATCTTGCCGACCGGGGCGCGAAGGAGCTTATCGTCGTCGCCCAGGATATCACGAGATACGGCACGGATCTGTACGGAAGACCCTCTCTCGCCAAGCTTATAAAAGAGCTCGCAAGGACGGAAAAGATCGAATGGATACGGCTGCATTATCTGTATCCGGACATGATAGACGACGACCTTATACGCACCGTAGCGGAAGAGCCCAAGGTGGTGAAATATCTCGATATACCCATACAGCATATAAACGACGGGATACTGCGCGCCATGAACCGCCGCGGCAGCGGAGAGGAGATCGAAAGGCTCATAGAGAAGCTCAGACGCGAGATACCCGGCGTGGTGATACGCACCAGCCTCATAACCGGACTTCCCGGGGAGGGAGAAAAGGAGTTTGAGGAGCTGTGCGATTTCCTGAAAAGGACCGGGCTGGAAAGAGCCGGAGTGTTCGCGTTTTCACCGCAGGAGGGCACGCCGGCCTTCGATATGGACCGCCCGGACGCCGAGACGGCGCAGCGCAGGGCCGAGCTGCTTGCGGACATACAGTCGCGTATAATGGACCGCTTCAACGAAAGCCGCATAGGCTCCGAAACGAGAGTGCTCGCCGAGGAATACGATCCCGAAGCGGACTGCTGGTACGGCAGGAGCTGGGCGGACTCCCCGGACGTGGACGGAAGAGTGAGCTTCTCCGGAGAGGGGATCAGCCCCGGAGAGTTTTACGACGTAAGGATAACCGGTACCGTCGGAGGCGACCTTACGGGCGAACTGATATGACGGCGAGAACATGAAAGGACGTTTTGGCAGATGACCACCGCAAACAAGATAACCCTTGTCAGAGTGGCGCTTATCCCCGCATTCATAGCGCTTATGCTGCTCAAATTCAAATACTCGGATTTAGCCGCCCTCGTCGTTTTTGCCGCCGCGTGTCTGAGCGACTTTGCCGACGGATATATAGCAAGGAAATACGATCAGGTCACGACCTTCGGAAAATTCATGGATCCGCTCGCCGACAAGCTGCTGGTGGCCGCCGCGCTGCTTATCTTCGTGGCGCGGGGGCAGATGCCGTCCTGGGCGGCCTTTATCGTGATAGCGAGAGAATTTGCAGTGACCGCGCTGAGACTCGTCGCGGTGGACGGCGGAGTGGTCATCGCCGCGGGCATATCCGGCAAGGTGAAGACCATGGTCTCCATGATATGCATCTGCGTAATGATAACCCCGCTGCACTCGATGACCGTCATACCCGGACTGATGAACTTCGACGGGCTTGCGGTGATACTGATACTGCTGACCACGGTATGGTCCGGCGCGGAATACTTCGTGCGCAACGCGAAGCTTCTCAAACTGAAATAAATAAAAAAACAGGTCGAATAAACAGATCGCCCCGGATAATAATAATGATCCGGGGCGATTTTTGTGCGTATGCGGTAAGCTCGCCCGCGGAAAAGGGAGCGGGACATATGTTCAACGTGAAGGTGGCCGAGGGAGAAAACAGAAAGGCCGGGCCGTATATACGCGAATGCCTGAAAAAAGCGGCGCGGGAGGGAAGGATAGACGCGGCGCTCTGCGCGGGCAGCGCCGTGGATCTGCTGATAATGCCGAGGGGCGCAGGAAGCAGCGGAGAAAAGGCGGGATGCATGCTCCTGGCCGGGGGCCAGAGCCGCGAAGGCTGGGAAAAAAGCGTGCGCTGCGGATTGTCGGCCGGCGACGAGCTCACTTTGTCGAGCATAGGGAGGGACAACGCGCTTTTGTCGCTGCAGAAGGATATCACGACCCTGTCGGGGAACCTGCTGGAGCCGCAGGAGATACCCGTGGAGCTGGCAAGACCCGCGGAGCCGGAGGCGGTGCTCGCCGCGGCGGGGGCGATGCTGCTGCTCGGCGCCGATCCGGACGGGCTGAAACTGTCATAGCGCAGCCGGGCCGGGAATACACTCTACAAAGGGGTGATATTGCTTTGGCATGGCAGAACAATACTGCCGAGCTTCGCGGACTGACGGGCGGCGAAGCGCGGCTTTCACATATCAGCAAGGGCGTGAGCTATTACTGCTTTGAGGTGCTTACAAAAAGACTGTCCGGCGCCGTCGACAGGATAAACGTGACGGTACCGGAGCATTTGCTGGAGTCTGTACCCGCGGCGGGAGAGAGAGTATACGTTTTCGGAGAGCTGCGCTCATACAACAACCGCAGCGGAAGCGGCAGCAAGCTGCGGCTGTACGTCCACGGCCAGCAGCTCGAAAGCTGCGGAGAGGAAGAGGAGGATCTCAACCGCGTCCTGCTCACGGGCGCGCTGTGCCGTCCGCCGACCTGGCGGCGTACTCCCATGGGCAGGGAGATATGCGATCTTATGCTGGCGGTGAACAGGCGCTACGGCCGCGCCGATTACATACCCTGCATAGCCTGGGGACGCAACGCGGAGCTTGCCGGAGAGTGGGAGACGGGGAGACGGGTCAGTCTGAGCGGACGCTTTCAGAGCAGAAAGTATATCAAGAGCGAGAACGGCACGGGCGTAGAAAAAACGGCGTATGAGGTATCCGTCAGCGATTTTCCCGAGCCTGACGGAGCTCCGTGACCCTTTCGTCGTACATATCGGCCAGCTCCCGCGGAGAAAATACGTGACGCGTGCCGCAGAAGCGGCAGATTATCTCCGCCTCCTCGCCGCTGTCGCGCATGTCCTTAAGCTCGCGTATGCCCAATTTCTTTATGGCCGAGCGGTATTTTTCCCGCGAGCAGCTGCAGCGGTATTCAATATCGTGCTCGTCGAGCAGGGAATAGGGCAGACCGGACAGGAGCGACGCGATGATATCCCCGTCGTCCCTGCCGGCGGCGATGAGAGCGGACAGAGAGGGAAGAGAGTCCACGTTGGCCTGAAGGACGGGGATGATATCCTCATCGGCTCCGGGCAGGAGCTGGAGCATGTACCCTCCCGCTCCCATGACGCCTCCGGCTTTGTCCACTCTTACTCCGAGAGCGCAGACCGTGGGGGTCTGTTCGCTGACGGCGTAGTAATTGGTGACGTCCTCCGCGATCTCGCCGCTGACCAGCGCGCAGTGGCCCACGTAGGGCTCGCCGAAGCCGTAGTCGCGCACCACGTACAGCTCGCCGCTTTTGCCCACGACTCCGCCTACGTCGAGCTTGCCGAGAGCGTTCGGAGGGAGCTCCGCCGTGGGCTCGTCGCAGCAGCCGCGCACATTGCCGAGGCTGTCGGAAACACAGACAAAGCTGCCTGCCGGGCCTCCGCCGCTGATGCGCAGGGTAAGACTGCCCTGCTCGTCCTTGAGAGTGCTGCCCATGACCGCGGCCGCCGTCAGACAGCGGCCGAGGGCGGCGGTGACCGTCTTGGAGGGGCGGTGGATCTCTGCCGCGCGGGCGACGACGCCGGTGGTGTTTGCGAAAATTACTCTCGCGCTGCCGTCGTCGGTAAGCGCGGTGGTGATCTTTCCGGTGTATGACATGATCTTTTCCTCACAAATAATATCAAAAAGGAAGATGACTGTGAAAAACAGAAAAATAAAGGCGTACGCCGTGTTCATCGCGGCGGCTCTTTTGACGGGAGGCATATCCGCGCTCGTTACCCTGCCGGGTATGAAGGAATACATGAGCGAGGCGATCAAGCCCGCGCTTTCGCCGCCGGGAGCCGTGTTCGGGGCGGTGTGGACGCTGCTGTATACTCTCATGGGCATATCGGCAGCGGAGGTATATCTTTCGGACGCTCCGGACAGATGGCGCGCGCTTACGGTATTTGCGGTGCAGCTGGCGGTGAACTTTATGTGGAGCGTGTTCTTTTTCGGACTCGCCGTTTACGGCTTCGCGCTGATATGGCTGCTGCTTTTGCTGGTGCTGACGGCAATAATGACGGCGATGTTTTACGGGATAAAGCGCCGCGCGGGACTGCTGCAGCTGCCGTATATCGCCTGGCTGTGCTTCGCGCTGTATCTGAACTTCGCGGTGTGGATGCTGAACGGATGATCGTGTCCGGCCGCAATTTGCCGGGGCAGTTTTTCAACGGCCCCGGTTTTCATGCACGGGCTGCTTCACAGCAGGCCTTCTTTTCGCATCGCGGCGAAAAGCAGCTCCCGGTGAGCGTCCTCAAGGGGCGTAAGGGGCATGCGCAGATAGTTTTTGCACCACCCGAGCTCCGACATGGCCGCCTTGACGGGGATGGGGTTGACCTC
>DBWE01000195.1:0-3083 GCA_002308315.1 Clostridiales bacterium UBA1246
AAAATGCTTCCGCAATATTTTATACTAATCCTGTCGGCCGCCGTATCCGCAGCGCAGGACGGCACGGCCGGGGGAGAGATAATATGAAAAGGATAGTTTCACTTTTTGCGGCTGCGGCGGTCTTGCTCGCCTTATGCGCCTGCGGCAGGACCGAGCGGGAGACCGATCTGAGCAGATATGACGGCGCCTGGACCAACGGGGCCGATACCCTCATTCTTAATTCGGAAGAGCAGAGCTATATGCTCGACAGGCGCGGAAGAGTAGGGACCGGACATTTCGCGCTGACCGACGGAAGGGCGGGCATTTATTTCAACAGCTCGATATACTTCCTGGAGCTCGGCGAAGAAGGGCTTACGCTGACGCAGAGCGGGCAGAGCTACGTGACCGAGCGGCTCGGCGCCGCGGTTTTCAGGCCGACCGACGCCGAGGAAAGGGCCGTGCTTTCTTTTGAAGATATGGCGGGGAAATGGGAAAACGAATACGGGGAGAGCCTTGAAATAGACGCGGACAAGGGGAGCTTCGTCTTCTCCTCGGAGCAGGGAGTCACGGAGGGCGGCGCCGGGGACGACAAACAGGGAAAGGGCCCGTATCTTTTCGCGGACGGACGGTATATGTACGTGATCCCGGAGGCGGATCTGTCGGGCTTTTCACTGCGCTGCGGCGAAGGAGAGGAAAAAGAGATAAGAGGGCGCTTCGTTAGAAAATGAGCCCGGACGAAACGCAGATACAGACAATTCCCGCATGAAACCGGGTAATCCGGATCTCATGCGGGAATTCAAATCGGCCGCAGCATAACACGGGTCATGCTGCGGCCGACGGATTTACAGACCCTTTACTCTTGCCGCGCCGTAGAAGCAGCCGGCAAAATAGGCTTCGCCGAGGTCGTTCGTCCTTACGCGGGCGGAGCCGGTGGAGGCGTGGATAAAGACGCCGTCGCCTATGTACATGCCCACGTGAGTGATATACCAGCCCGAGCCGCAGGCAAAGAAAACAAGGTCTCCGGGCAGAAGCTCGCTCTTGTCTATCTTGTCGGCGTCGTTGTACATGGCCGTGGCGGTGCGCGGAAGGGAAATGCCGCAGGAGGAATAGACGTAGCAGACGAGACCCGAGCAGTCAAAGCCGCTCTCGGGGGACTGGCCGCCGTAAACATAACCGTAACCGAGGCAGCTCTTCACGGTGCTCACCAGCCGGTCGCGGATCTCGGCACTGTCGTCGCATTCGGCCGTAAGCCGGACATAGGAACTGTATACGTAGCCGACCCTCTCGTCGTACTCGACCTTGTACCATTCTCCCGATACGCCGATTATATTGACCTCGTCCCCGACAAAAAGATATGAATACACGTCGGAATCGGTGGTTGAAGGGGCGCTTCTGAAGCGCACGTAGCTGCCGGTTATCCTTCCGGTGCCGAGCCCCGGAGCACCCTCGGGCAGATATTCGAGATAATCCCCGTACATCCAGCCGTATTCTCCGTCGTAATATACGCGGCACCAGCCGTCCGCCTCGGACAGCACGAGTATTTCTTCGTCTTTCTCGGCGGAGCCGATGATGTTGACGCCCAACTCCGGAGAAGAGCGGAAATTGAGTACGTCCGCCGTTACGACGGCGGCGGACAGACACTTGTCGCCCCCCGCGTCTGCGGCAGCCGGGATATACAGTACCAGGGCAAGGGCAAGCGCCGCGGCGGCGGCCGTGATCTTCTTAAGCATTGCTGATCAAACTCCGTTCCATCAGGACAAACACGCTTCTCCCGGCGCTCTCCCGGCGTTTCCGATCCTCCGACAGCAGCGGGCAGCGGCCCGCCTGCGTTCGCCGAGGCGAAAAACACCGGAAATCATGATCCGTTTGAAGTCCGCGGCGGCTTCGGCGGAAAGCAGTCCGTCAAAACCGCGGCGTCCCGTCTGCCTGTTAAATATCAACCGTTGGCAAGGGCCCTTTCAAGCCATACGAGACCCACGTCGAGAGCCGAGTAAATACCGTCCTTCTCAGACTTTTTGACGACCCTGTCGCGGGATCTGACGTCGGGGTCGGTGAGCTGGAGCTGAACGGACACCTTTGCGGCGACGTTCAGATCCTGCACGGGCTTGCTGTCAAGTATCTGAAGCATGACGATATATTTATCGGTCATGTTTCCGAAATAGATCAGATTGTCCTTTCTTCTGAGGGGATAGCCCTTGTATTCAAGGGGGGTGGTTGAAGCGGCCATTTCATACCTCCGATCTGTAACCTATTGTAACATTTTGTCTCTGAAAAGTCAATACATTAACTGCGGCTCCGGTCAAAGAGCCGCAGTTATCAATGGAAAAGCAGGGTCATTTTTCCAGGTAGCTTTTAACCAGCTCCTGCAAAAGCTCATCGCGGTCGAGGCGGCATATAAGGGTACGCGCGTTTTTGTAGTTGGTTATATACGTGGGATCCTCGCTGAGGATATAGCCCACGAGCTGATTTACGGGATTATAGCCCTTGACGAGCAAAGCGTCATACACCGCGTGCAATATCTCGCGGGTCTCCTGCCGCTTGTCCACGATACCGAATTTGCGGGTGAATTCATCCATTGTTCATCCAACCTTTACGCAGCAATTACAGCCGATGCACACCTGTCAGTTATAATATGATAACATTTTTTTTCCGCGCTGTAAAGAGTATTATTCCCTTCTATATCAGCGTATTTTTGCGCCGAGATCGCGTTCGAGCGCGGCGAGCACGGCGTTCATCTCCGGCTCGATATCGCCGTCGGAAAGGCTCCTGTCGTCGGAGCGGAAGCTGAGAGAGAAGGCCACGCTCTTCCTGCCGGGGGGGATGGGAGCGCCGGTGTATACGTCGAAGAATTTTATGTCTCTGAGGAGCGGGCCCGCGCCCTCCCGGATGCACTGCTCAAGACGGCCGACGGTGATATCGGCGGAGCAGACCACGGCAAGATCGCGCAGAACGGCGGGGAAGCGGGGCAGGGGCACGTATGAGGGCTCGTCTCCGCGGCAGGCGAACAGCGCGTCGAAATCCAGCTCGGCGGCGTACACTCTGTCGTTTATGCCGTAATTCTTCGCCACGGAGGGGTGTATCTCGCCGAAGACGCCGAGCAGCGT
>DBWE01000195.1:3190-4538 GCA_002308315.1 Clostridiales bacterium UBA1246
GCCGCCTTTGAGAGCGTAGAAATCCATGCCGTCCCCGTACGCGCCCAGGGCGAGCGTGTTGCGTTCGAGGGCCAGCTCGCCCTCGCCCGGCAGATAGATCTTGCCGAGATCGAAGAGGCGGACGTTCTGACTGCGGTAGCTGTAATTCCTTGCCAGACTCTGCATGACCGAGGGCAGCATGAGAGTGCGCATGACGGAGCTGTCCTCGCCGAGGGGGTTTTGTATGGTGAAGGAGCGGCGCAGCGGATGATCGGCCGGCATGCCGCACAGATCGTAATCCGACTGTCCCATGAAGGAATAGGTCAGTATCTCGCTGTAACCCATATCGCGGCACAGCGCGCGCACGGAACGCTCGGCCTGCTGAGCGGCGGTAAGGCCGCCTTCGGCCGCGCTGCCGCTGAATACGCTGGGCTCTATGGTATCGTATCCGTAAAATCTCGCCACTTCCTCGGCCACGTCGCTGTAATGGACCACGTCGCCTCTCCATGAGGGGACGGTCATCATATCGCCCTCAAACGTGAAGCCGAGATCCTCCATGACCTTTATCATGAACTGCTTGTCTATATCGGCGCCGAGCAGACGGTTTATCTTGTCCGGCTCCAGAAGCAGCCTTGTGGGGGCGCTGTCGGAGGCGATCACGTCTATAAGTCCGTCCACTACCTCGCCCGCGCCGAGCATCTCCACGAGCTGGCAGGCGCGCTGCACCGCGGGTATGGTGCCGAGAGGATCGAGGCCCTTTTCAAAGCGCGAGGACGACTCGGTGCGCATGCCGAGAGCGATGGCGGTCTTGCGTATGCTCGTGCCGTTGAAGTTGGCGGACTCAAAGACCACGGTAGAGGTATCGCCGCTTATCTCGCTGTTGGCGCCGCCCATTACGCCCGCGAGGGCGATGGGTTTTTCCGCGTCGGCTATCACCAGCATCCCGCCGCGCAGCTCATGGGTGTTTCCGTCCAGCGTGGCGACTTCTTCCCCGTCACCGGCGGTGCGCACGACGATGCGCCCGCCGCTTATGCAGCGGTAGTCGAAGGAGTGCATGGGCTGNNAAGGAATGCATGGGCTGGCCGTATTCGAGCATTACGTAGTTCGTGATATCGACGATGTTGTTTATGGGCCTGACCCCGCAGGCGCGCAGCCTGCGCCGCAGCCACTCGGGGGAGGGAGCTATCTTCACGTTTCTGACGACGCGGGCGGTATAGCGCGGGCACAGGTCGGCCGCGAGGATGTCCACGTCGAGATAGTCCGATATACTGCCGCCGCTGCCCTTTACCGCGGGCTCGGGCAGAGACAGGGGCGTGCCGAAGGTGACGGCGCTTTCCCGCGCGAGACCGCGCATGCTCAGACAGTCGGG
>DBWE01000195.1:4610-7722 GCA_002308315.1 Clostridiales bacterium UBA1246
CCGACGCTGCACGGCTCCCGGATGATGAATATGCCGTCGGCGACGGCGTAGGGATAGTCGTTCACCGTCAGGCCGAGCTCTCCGAGAGAGCAGAGCATGCCCTCGCTGGGCAGCCCGCGCAGGGTGCCCTTTTCTATCTTCACGCCTCCGGTAAGAGTGGAGCCGTCAAGAGCGGCGGGAACGAGGTCGCCCTCGGAAACGTTCTGCGCTCCGGTGATTATCTGCACGGGAGCGTCCCTGCCGACGTCCACCCGGCAGACCCAGAGATGATCGCTGTCGGGGTGCCGCTCCATATGCGTTACGCGGCCCACGACCACATTGCTTATCTCCGCGCCGAGGACCTCGCAGCCCTCGACCTTGGAGCCGGATATGGTCATGCGGTCGCAGTATTCCTTGTCGGATACTTTTATTTCGGTGAACTCGTTGAGCCAATTTCTCGAAAGCTTCATTTCCGCACCCCCGTTAATTGAACTGCGACAGGAAGCGTATGTCGTTTTCAAACAGCAAACGCAGGTCGCTGATGTTGAAGCGGCGCATGGCGAGGCGCTCGAGGCCCACGCCGAAGGCGAAGCCGCTGTATTCGTCCGGATCTATGCCGCAGCCGGACAGGACGCGCGGATGCACCATGCCGGCGCCGAGCACTTCTATCCAGCCTTCGCCCTTGCAGACGCGGCAGCCCTCTCCGTGGCATTCGAAGCACTGCACGTCCACCTCGCAGGAGGGCTCGGTAAAGGGAAAATGATGCGGGCGGAAGCGGGTCTTCGCGTCGTCGCCGTACAGGCGGCGCACCAAAGTGTTGAGAGTGCCCTTGAGGTCGCCCATCGTGATGCCCTTGTCCACCACCAGACCTTCCATCTGATGGAACATGGGCGAATGGGTGGCGTCGACCTCGTCCTTGCGGTAAACGCGGCCGGGAGAGATTATGCGTATCGGCGGGCGGGTGCTTTCCATGACGTGCAGCTGCACGGGGCTGGTCTGAGTGCGGAGCAGCACGCGGTCGTCATCCGTGAAATAGAAGGTGTCCTGCCTGTCGCGGGCGGGATGCCCCTCCCCGGTGTTGAGCCGGGTGAAATTATATTCCGCAAGCTCTATCTCCGGGCCTTCGGCGACGCTGAAGCCCATCCCCGTGAAAATATCGACGCATTCGTCCCATACTATGCGCAGCGGATGCCTCGCGCCTACGGCGAAGGCTCTGCCCGGTATGGTCACGTCCAGCGCCTCGTCGCGAAGGCGGCGCTCGAGCAGGGCGCTGTGCAGGGCGGCGTTCTTCTCGGCCAGGGTTTTCTCGATCCCGGCGCGGATCTCGTTCGCGAGCTGGCCTATAACGGGGCGCTCCTCGCTGCTGAGGCTGCCGAGCTGCTTGAGCACGGCGGAAAGCTCGCCTTTTTTGCCGAGATACTTTACCCGCAGACCCTCGAGCGCCTCGGGGTTCGCGGCTGCTGCGATCGCTTCCTTCGACTGTCTCGCGATCTCTTCAAGCTTGTTTTTCATCTTTACCTCCGGAAAAAATCATGAATGCCGCGCCTGCGCGGGCAAAACAAAAAGCCCTCCGCCGCCTATGGGACGGAAAGCTCCGCGGTACCACCCATATTCGGAGTGACGCCACTCCGCACTTGTCGGGAGAACGCTCTCCCATGGCCGATAACGGGGCCGGCCGTCGGCGATTGACCGCAGCTCACGGGCGAACCAAGCGCGGGGCGAACGGACCTTCACAGCAAAACGGTCTTCTCTGAGAACGCCGCGCAGCGCTATTTTCCCGATCATCGCAATTTTGATAAGTATACCACCCGGCATTTTATATTGCAATATCATTTTTTTCGCACTATAATAATTCAATGACGGAACGACGGAAACGGAGGTGCGGATTGAGAGCGAACGGAGATTTATTCGTGGAGCAGATCGTGCGGCGCAGGCGCCCGGGAGGAGAAACGCTTTTCCGTGCCGGATGCATACTTGCCGGCGCGGTCCTCGCCGTGCTTGCCTTTTTTCTGCTCGGCGCTTTTTTCCCGCTTGCAATGGCGGTGATCGCGCTGGGCGAGTATTTCTGCTTCATATACGCCGTGAAGGAATTCGAGTATTCCTTTTTTGACGGAGAACTGACGGTAGAGCAGATAAGAGGAAAAAGAAAACGCAAAAGACTCTTTTCCTGCTCCTGCCGGGAAATAAGCCGAATGGCTCCCGTGTCCGCGGCAGGCGCGGAACGGGCGGGCTTTGCCTCGGTGCTCGACGTATCGGCAGCCGCCGGGGATAAGGACCGCTGGTTCTTCACCGCTGAGGGCCCGAAGGGGAAGACCCTGGTATATATCAGCCCGAACGGGCGGCTGCTGGACGCTTTCAGGGAATATCTCGGACGAAAGATGGAGTACTGAAAGACCGCCGCGCGGCATATGATTTCCGCAGATGAACAAAGCGCAATAAGAACGACGGAGATCATACTGTGAAATATGCTGCTGCGGCGCTTGTCCTCGCCCTGCTGCTGACGGGCTGCGCCGGGACGGGAAAAAACGAAAGCGAAGAAATGCTCGACATACGCGCGAGGTACCTGGCCGAGGGAGAAATGACGCTCAGCGCCGAGCTGACGGCCGATTACGGAGAGAGGGTATACGTTTATTCCCTGCGCTATACCGGCGGAGCCGAAGCGGGGACGATGGACGTGTACGAGCCCCGGTGCATAAGCGGCGTAAGAGCGGCGTATGAGGACGGGAGAGTGACGCTGATATGCCAGGACGCCGTCATAGATACGGGGGAGCTGATCTTCGGCATGTGCCCGCTGGAGGCGTTCCCGTTCATGATAAGCGCATGGCGGAACGGCAGCATAACCGACTGCCGGAGAGAGAGGCTTGACGGAACGGACTGCATCGCCGCGGACATCGACATGGACAAATGGCAGAGCGGAGCGAAGTGCAGGGTGTGGTTCGCCCGGGAAACGCAGCAGCCGCTGCTGTCGGAGATCTACGACTGCGGACGCTGCGTGATGCGCTGCAGATTTGCTCCCGACGCGCCCGCGGAAAACTGACCGCGGCAGATATCCGGATTTATCGGTATAATACCCGGCATCCCGTGGAAGAATTATAGTGCCTGTACAAAGGCGCTAAACTTCCGACGGAGATGA
>DBWE01000195.1:7827-8137 GCA_002308315.1 Clostridiales bacterium UBA1246
AGCCCCACGGTCATCGCGGCGGCCATAACCTCTCAGGTCAACAAGGCGCGCCTGCCGACCCATATCGAGCTCGGCGCGCAGAGCTACGGACTGACGAAAAACTCGGTGGTCCTGCTCGAACAGATACGTACCATAGACAAACAGAGACTGCGCGAGCGCATGGGCAAGCTCGACAATACGCTCATGAACAGGGTGGACAACGCCATTGCCGTGAGCTTCGGGCTGACCGGGCAGTAAGCAGGACGGCAACGGGAGAAGATATGAATAAGAAAAAAATATTATCGGTTTGCATACCGGCGGCGCTCATCGC
>DBWE01000117.1:0-203 GCA_002308315.1 Clostridiales bacterium UBA1246
CGTCGCCGCAGTCGGGTATCTCGGGCCAGGGCGTTATGTTGGGGCCGAATTTCAGCTCCTCGGAGGCGTCGGCCCGGCCGAAGCCGAAATATACCCTTTTTTCATAGCTTGAAATATCGAAGGTCCTGCCGTGCTTTTCGGGCGGAGTATAGTCGAATTCGGCAGCCGAGGTCAGCGCGCCGCCGTTCGCCGCCGTCGCGGCG
>DBWE01000117.1:256-3365 GCA_002308315.1 Clostridiales bacterium UBA1246
TCGCGGTTGGGGAAATTGCGCGTGGTATGGCGGGCGGAAAGGCCGTTGTTTTCCGGCACTTCTCCCGCGCCGAAGCAGGGGCCGCAGAAGCAGGGCTTAAATTCCGCCCCGCTCTGAAGCAGGCTCTGCTGTATGCCGTCGGCTATAAGCTCTATGTTGACGGGTATGCTCGGCGGATATACCGACAGGGAGAAGCCCCCGCTGCCCACGCCGCGGCCTTCGAGTATGGCCGCGGCCTCGGCGATGTTGTCGTACATGCCGCCGGAGCAGCCGGCGATCACGCCCTGGTCGAGCATGAGTCTGCCGTTCTTTATCTTGTCGGTGAGCCGTATGTGTCCGCCTAGCTTTTCCTCGCCGCGCTTCTCGGCCTCCCGCAGATAGTCGCCCGGGTTTGCGATAAGCTCGCGCAGGGTCACGGCCTCGGAGGGGTGGAAGGGCAGCGCCGCCATGGGCTCCACGCGGGAGAGGTCTATCTCTATCATGGCGTCATACCATGCTCCTTCGCCCGGCTGCAGGCTTCTGAAAGCCTCGGGTCTGCCGTGGACGGCGTAGTATTCCTCCACGGCCCCGTCGGTCACCCATATCGAGCTGAGGGCGGCGGTCTCGGTGGTCATTACGTCTATGCCTATCCTGAAGTCCATCGGCAGCGAGGCGACGCCCGGGCCGGCGAATTCCAGCACCTTGTTTTTCACAAAGCCGTTTTTGTATACCGCGCCGCACAGAGCTATCGCCACGTCGTGAGGCCCCACGCCTCTGTTCGGCGCTCCCGTCAGCCATACCAGCACTGTTTTGGGGCAGTCGATATCATACGTGTTGTTCAGCAGCTGGCGCACTATTTCCGGTCCGCCCTCGCCCACGCCCATGGTGCCCAGGGCTCCGTAGCGGGTATGACTGTCCGAGCCGAGTATCATCCCCCCGCAGGAGGCCGTCATCTCTCTGGCGTACTGATGTATCACCGCCTGATTTGCCGGGACGTATATGCCGCCGTATTTCTTCGCCGCGGAAAGACCGAAGGCGTGATCGTCGGCGTTTATCGTGCCGCCGACGGCGCAGAGGCTGTTGTGGCAGTTCGTCATCACGTAGGGCACGGGAAATTCCCTCAGTCCGCTTGCGATGGCGGTCTGAATGATGCCTACGTAGGTTATGTCGTGGGAAATGAGGCTGTCGAATTTTATTTTCAGACTCTTTCCGGCAGCGCCGCCGTGCGCTCTGAGTATCCTCCGGCTCATCGTTTTTTCGCATCCGGAAGCGATGTCCGCGTCCTCAAAGACCGGCCTGCCGTTTTTCAGAAGGACGCCTCTGTCGTAAAGCTTTATCATTTCTTTCGTCTCCCCGGTTCCATGCCTTGATCTGGTTGAATTTATTTGTGTATTGTATCACGTTTGACTAAATAAAAAAAGCATTATTTTATATAACGCCGGGCGGTTTTTTCCGGCCGATTTCCGTCAAAACTCCCTCCGGACCCGGCCTCCGCCGCCGCCCCGTCCGGCGCGTCCGGCCCGGCTCAGTCGGGCAGCGGGGGGCATACGCCGAGCTTTTGCGGAGTTTTTGCATGTTATATGAGATTTCCTGCAAAAATCGCGGCGTTTTTTCGTGTTTTTATATGAAAAATGAATGGCGATAAAATAATGCTTGCAAATACATATCCGCTACATTATAATGATACGCAACTTCACCCTTTCAAGGAGACTCATCATGGAGCACGATACCCCCATTTCCGCAGTTCATCTCGACCGGCTGTACCGCCAGATGTATACGGAATATGTGATCGATAAAAGCTACTACAACCCCAGCATCAAGCTCGGCCTGCGCAATATGGACGGCACCGGCGTTCTCGCCGGGGTCACGAAAATAGGCAGCGTGCAGGGCTACGTCATGCAGGACGGCGAGCGCATGCCCATACCCGGCAAGCTTTATTACCGCGGCATAGACGTGGAGGAGATCATCAACGCCCACAGGGCCGAAAACACCTTCGGCTACGAGGAGGTCGCCTATCTGCTCCTTATCGGCCGTCTGCCCAACGAGGAAGAGTTCGGCATATTCGACACGATCCTTTCCTCCGCCCGCATACTGCCCGAGGGCTTTTTCGAGGACATGATCCTCAAGGCTCCGAGCCCCAACATCATGAACAAGCTCAGCCGCTCCGTGCTGGCTCTCTATTCCTATGACAAGAACCCCGACGACACCTCCATGGGCAACATGCTCAGGCAGGCCATAGAGCTGATAGGCCGCTTCCCCCCCATCGTGGCCGACGCCTACGCGGTAAAGAGGCACTATTACGAGGGCAAATCCCTCTACATACACAATCCCAAGGAGAAGCTGTCGGTATCCGAGAATTTCCTGCGCATGGCAAGGAAGGACAAGAAATACACCGACGCCGAGGCGAAGCTGCTCGACCTCATGCTCATACTTCACGCCGAGCACGGCGGCGGCAACAACTCCGCTTTCGTCTGCCGTACCCTGTCCTCCAGCGGCACGGACACCTACAGCGCCATTGCCGGAGCCGTCGGCTCCCTCAAGGGCCCTCTCCACGGCGGAGCCAACCAGAAGGTGATGGAAATGTTCCTCAACATCAAGGAGAACGTTTCCGATATCGCGGACGAGGACGAAATAGCCGCGTATCTCTCAAAGATACTCGACGGCGAGGCCAACGATCTCAGCGGCAAGATCTACGGTCTCGGACACGCGGTATACACCATATCCGATCCCAGAGCGGTCATACTGAAAAAATACGCCGCCGACATGGCCCGCGAAAAGGGCATGGACGATGACTTCCGCCTTATGGAGACCATAGAGCGCCTCGGCATACCTCTGATAATGCAGCGCAAGGGTCTGAGCATACCGATGTGCGCCAACGTGGATATGTACTCCGGTCTGGTTTACAGCATGCTCGGCATACCTCAGGAGCTTTTCACGCCGCTGTTCGCCATAGCGCGCATAGCCGGCTGGTGCGCTCACCGCATCGAGGAGGCGACGACCTGCAACCGCATAATCCGTCCCGCCTACCGCGCCGCGGTCAAGTCCACGCCCTACCTGCCCATGAGCAAGAGATGATTTAACAGCATAAAAAAGAGGGCTTTCCGTCCTCTTTTCAATACTGATAAAGGGT
>DBWE01000098.1 GCA_002308315.1 Clostridiales bacterium UBA1246
AGCACCTCTTCCTCGTTATAGCAGGGAACGACTATCCATAAAGTAAGCAATGTTATTCACCGCCCTTCACCCGTATTATCCGCGGCGCGGGCCGGGATATCCGCATCCCGCACCGAGAGTATATCATCCGGCGCGGGGAAAGACAATATGGTTTCCGGCAGCCCGGACGGGGCTCCTCACCGGGGAATGTGCGCCGGAGGCTCGGAAATGTTTGCAAATTTACATCTTGATTAAGCGGGGAAAGCATGATAAAGTAACGCCATGAAAACGGTATCGGAAATTATCGGAAAGATAGCGAATGAACTGATATTTTTCTCTTTTGACCGCTCCGACGTTTTGAGAGTCAGACCGCAGGTCAGGGAGAAGAACGTCAGATTTATAAGGATATGGTCGTCCATACAGATAATATACTGGCTTTTCTGCCTGTGCATGTCGATGCATGACGAAGCGTATATGCGCTGCCGGGCCATATACGAGGTGTCGCTCGCCCTGTGCGCCGCGGCGTTGATCCTGTCGGCTCTGCCCGCCTCAAAGATGAACTGGCACATATGGCCCGCCGCGCTCGCGGCGGAGTTTTCGCTGCTGGGCTCGGGGGTATTCATCGCGCGTAATCTGGCGCCGAAAACGATCATGATATTTGCCTCGGTGCTGCTCGCTCCGATAATGTATATCAACAGCACCGTACAGACCGCGGTCATTCTTCTGGCGGATATTCTGCTGTTTCTGCTGGTCGGCAGGCGCGGTATGGATCAGGATACATACGGATGGACTCTTTCCAATATGATCATTTTTTCCAGCATCGGAGCCCTGGTCGGCCATTTTATCAATAAGGACAGGTTCGAACGCTGCATTTTCGCGGAGTCGGCCGTGCGGTATGCCGAGTCCAGCGCCGAGCTGGCCGAGCTGCAGACCAGGTACGCCTATTACGATCATATGACGGAGCTGCGCAACAGGCGCTCTTATGCCGAGAAGCTCGACGAGCTGGCGAAGGACCTGCCTCCGGACTGCTGCGTGATCATGGCGGACGTCAACGGCCTGAAGGTGACGAACGATACCTTCGGCCATGAAGCGGGCGACGAGCTGATCATAGGCTCGGCGGAATGCCTGAGGCAGAGCTTTATAGACAACGATCAGATCTACCGTATCGGCGGAGACGAATTCTGCGTCATCGTGAACGGCTCCGAAAAGCAGGTCACGGAGTGCCTGAAGCAAATGGAGGAGATCGGCAGCCGGTGGAAGGGCGAGTACGTTGACGGCGTCTCGTTATCCTACGGCTTCGCATCAGCCGAAGAGTTTGACGATATCGACCGGATGCTGAAGACGGCGGACAAGAGGATGTACGCGTTCAAAAACAATTATTATATGAAACGGCAGAAATAGACATTTGCGGAAGTCCTTTCGCCGGCAAAGTCGAAGGACTTTGCCGGCGAATTGCATGATCGCCGCAGAGGGGCGGGCGGTCCGGCCGAAATCCAACGAACGCTTGAAAAAATCCAAGTACACGTTTATTGACCGCGGGAGACGGAGGTAGTATTCTTATTTCGGGGGAGGAAGCCATGGAGCTTGGGAACAATATAAGACGCCTGCGCAAGCAGGCCGGCATCACCCAGGATGAGCTTGCGGAGCTTCTGCACGTTACCGGCCAGGCGGTCAGCAGATGGGAGCGCGGGGACGGCTTTCCCGAAATAACGCTGCTCCCGGCGCTTGCCGAGCGCTTTGACGTTACGGTCGACGAGCTTCTGCGCTCGGAACGGCTCACCGAGGAAGAGCTGCGCGGGCTTTCGGAACGGACGGACGCGCTGGAGCGCGAGGGCAGGACGGAGCAGGCGCTGGCGCTTTTGAGAAAAACGGTCCTTCGCTATCCCCGGGACGAGCAGCTGGGAATGCTGCTTGCCTCCAGGGAGCTGCTCGAGGCGCGCAGGAGCCGCGGCAATGCCGGCAGGCGCAGCGCTGCCCTCATGGCGGCGGAGCAGGAGCTGGAAAAGCTGTCCCGCAGCGGCAGCGACGCCGTGCGATGCATGGCGGAAAACATGCTCACCGAGGTCTATTACGGCCTGGGCGACAGGGCAAAGCTCCTTGCGCTTTTGAATAAGCCGAAGCCGGACCACATGGCTTACCTCATTTCCTGCGCCGACGGGAAGGATTTTCTGTACCTCGTTCAAAGGGCGATAAACGACTGCCTCATAGAGCTGTCGGATCTGGTGCAGACCCTTGCCCGGCGCGATGAGGAAAAGACGGAAGCTCTGCTGTGCGCCGCGGAGGGCGCGGCGCGGGAGACCTGGCCGGACGATGAGGAAAAATACGATATGCTGCGTCGGCTCGACGGGATGCTTGCCCTCGCTTCGGGAGACGGACACATTTCGCAGCTCAGCTGGATAAGACAGCGCTGCGCCGTCCGGATGCTCGAAACCGCGGCGCGCCTCAAAGACGCCGATAAGGCCGCCGAAACGCTCAGCGGGATGTTCGCCCACGTTCTTACCGAGGAAAACGCGGCGGCGGAGCTTGCCGGGGCCGGCGCGGCCGAACGCTTTGCCCGGGCCCGCGCCCGGGCGGAGAAGGACGGCGAAGCCGAGCCCGCCGCCGCCGCGCTCAAAACAATGGACGAGCGGGAAAGGGAAGTGCTTGCCGAGCCGGTATCGAATTCTCCGATGCTGAGTTTTTTGAATCAGATCAGTCTTACCTGGCTTCGCCGCGGCGACATGATCGCGGAGCACATCGGAGAGCTGAAATCGCTGCTGAGCGGGCCGAAGATGGATTTCATGCGCGAAAGGGCCGAGCTGCGCGCCGCTCTGAAGCGGCTCGATAAGCTGCTCGAAACCGTCGGGGGAAAAGGATAAGATCAAAACAGCATATATCGTTCGATAAAGCCTGTTCCGGCGGCGGAGTCCGGCCGGAGCGCAGCGTAAACGGGGAGGTGAGAGATATGTTTGCGGAAATTATAAGCAATATGACGGTGATATCCATAATAATATTCGCCGCGGGGATCATAATGGTCGGCGTGGAGGTGTTCAGACCGGGCTTCGGCGCGGCCGGGATATCGGGAATAATCCTTTTGGCGGCCGGCATTTTCATCACGGCGAAAAATCTGACCCAGGGCCTGCTTCTGCTTGCGGCGGCGGCCGTTATCGTGCTGATACTGTTCATCATAGCCGTAACGGTCATGTCGGGAGGCAGGCTGCCGAAAAGGAGCGTGCTCAAAGAAGAGACCGATTCCGACTCGGGCTACGTCGCCGTCAGGGACAGCAGCGATCTCATGGGCCGCTGCGGACGCGCCGTGACCATGCTGAGACCCGCGGGCATGGCGGATATCGGCGGACAGCGGGTGGACGTGGTCTCCCGGGGCGATTTTATCGAGCAGGGAGCCGAGGTAGAGGTAGTGGAGATATCCGGCAGCAGGATAGTGGTAAAGAATAAGGAGGATGAATAATATGCCGTTCAATCTGGGACCGCTGATCATCATAGCGATAGTGGTGATCGTACTGATAATATTTTTCCGTTTCATACCCGTGGCGCTGTGGATAAGCGCCCTGGCGGCGAACGTGAAGGTTGGCGTCTGGACGCTGGTGGGCATGCGCCTGCGCCGCGTCGTGCCCAGCAGGATAGTCAATCCCATGATAAAGGCTCAGAAGGCCGGGCTGGAGCTGTCCATAAACAAGCTCGAGGCGCATTATCTTGCCGGCGGCAACGTGGACAGAGTGGTCAATTCCCTGGTCGCCGCGCACCGCGCGGGCATACCTCTTGAATTCGAGAGGGCCGCCGCGATAGACCTGGCCGGCCGCGACGTGCTCGAGGCCGTGCAGATGAGCGTAAATCCCAAGGTCATAGAGACGCCCATAATCGCGGCCGTGGCAAAGGACGGAATAGAGGTCAGGGCAAAGGCCAAGGTGACCGTGCGCGCCAATATCGACAGGCTCGTGGGCGGCGCGGGCGAGCAGACCGTCATCGCCAGGGTAGGCGAGGGCGTTGTCACCACCATAGGCAGCGCGGAGACCCACGAGGAAGTCCTGGAGAACCCCGACAAGATATCACAGACGGTGCTGAACAAGGGCCTTGAGGCCGGGACCGCCTTTGAGATACTTTCGATAGACATCGCCGACGTGGACGTGGGCCGCAACATAGGCGCGCAGCTGCAGACCGATCAGGCGGAGGCCGATAAGAAGATAGCCCAGGCCAAGGCCGAGGAGCGCCGCGCGATGGCCATTGCCAACGAGCAGGAAATGAAGGCGAGGACCCAGGAGATGCGCGCGAAGGTCGTCGAGGCCGAGGCGGAGGTGCCCATGGCCATGGCCGCGGCCCTGCGCGAGGGCAAGCTGGGCGTGATGGACTACTACAACATGCAGAACGTCATATCCGATACGAGGATGCGCGACTCCATAGCCGGTGACGAGAAAAAATGAAAGAGGACGATATAAAAAAACGCGGGGCGGACGGTAACGAAGCCGACCGGCCCCGGGATGAAAAGCCGACGGGACCCGACCTGAAAAGCGCGGTGATCATGTCGGAGCTGCTCGCGCCGCCGCTGGCAAAGCGCAGGGGCAGAAGGATATGACGCCGGAGAGGAACGGAGGGGAAAATGGCCCGTAAGGAAGTTTTTACGCCGATCTGGAATTTCGACGGCGACGGGGAAAAAGCCGAAAAAAAGAAGGCCGAAAAAGAACGGGATGACGCTCCCGCACGTTCAGGGAGCTCAAAAACGGAGGGCCTTGACTTCGGGAGGGGCATCTACACCGATAAGGAAGAGGAGAGACTTAAAAGCTTCCGGGTGAGCGCAAGGCCCGGAGAAGAGAAAAAGCCGACGCCGCGAAAAACAAAGCTGATAATTGCTCTTGTTATTATTTTGGCGCTCGCCTTCATCGTGCTGTTCCTGATCCTCAGCGTAAAATGGCGGAGAGAAGCGTACTCCTCGGCCGGCCGCTTTTCGGGCGTGCCGCTTCTCAGATGAACGGCGAGTAAAGAGTCTTTCTGCACAGCGGAGGGGTGCGTCTTCCGGTATGTGAATTTCGTTGTTCAGTGTAAATACCAGTTGACCTTCTCGTTCAACTACGTTACACTGATTCTGCGTTATATTTTGCTTCACACAAAAATTGTAACGCAAACAGAAGCACCAGCCAAGTCCTTTTTGGGATTCGACTGGTGCTTTTGTTATTCGGCACTATTTTGCAACGCACCCGAGTAGCAAGCCTTACGCTTTGGCGTTGAGCTCCTTGGTGAGCCTGCTCTTTTTGCGGGCCGC
>DBWE01000063.1 GCA_002308315.1 Clostridiales bacterium UBA1246
GTTATGTAAGTTCTTGTTTTTTTCGTGATTCCGCCGGGATTCGAACCCGGTACCTACTGCTTAGAAGGCAGTTGCTCTATCCTGCTGAGCTATTGGCGCATCTGAAAGATAACGCGGACGCCGCCCGACCGCCGTGAAAAAACACGGGCGGATTGGAGCGGGCGATGGGAATCGAACCCACGTATCCAGCTTGGAAGGCTGGTGTTCTGCCATTGAACTACGCCCGCAAATCAGCGGCGCCTACGATATCGCGCTTTGGTATAGTAGCATATCCGAACATGAAATGTCAATGATAATTTCCCGAAATGCCGATAAAAATATATGTTCGGGGCGGGAAGAGAAAGAATGAGATTTCCTTTTCTTTCATATTTGTGTGTGATATAATAATATATAGTATTTGAAAACATAATGATCGGATGCGGATAGGCTCCGCACGGTATGATATGAAGAATAAAAGATTGGACGCGCTGCGTTCTTTCCTGCAGGGCATAACGGACGCTAAGCTGACGGTGTACGCTTCGTCGGGAGCTTTTTTCCTGTTTTTGTCCATGTTCCCGATGGTGCTGCTGGCCTGCTCCTTTCTTCCGCTTACGGCGCTGACGCAGGATTATCTGACAAATTATCTCTCCGCGCTGCTTCCGGACATCGTAAGCGAGCTGATAGCCGCCATAGTGGACCAGGTATACGACAGCACCATCACCGCCATATCGCTGTCCGCGCTGCTGGTGCTGTGGTCGGCGAGCAAGGCGTTTTTGGGCCTGCTGAGGGGCATTAACGCGGTATGCGGCGTCGATACGCCGAAAAACTATTTCCGCCTGCGGGCAAGGTCCGGCGTGTGCGTGGCCCTGCTGATGATAGTCACGCTCATCACTCTGGTGCTGATAGTCTTCGAACACCGCATGCTCGGTATGCTGACGGAGGCCTGGCCGCCGGGGAATTTCATAAGGGAATTCGTCATCAATTTCAGATTTCTGATGATACTGATAATGCTGGCGCTCGTGTTCATGCTCGTATACAAATGGATGCCGTACAAACGCATGAGGGCGGTGCGCCAGATACCCGGCGCCGTCATCGCCGCCGCGCTGTGGATGCTCCTGTCGTGGTTTTTCTCGTTCTACGTCAGAAATTTCGGCAGTATAAGCATTTACGGCAGTCTTACCACCGTGATCCTTGCGATGTTCTGGATGTATTACAGCATGTTCATTATCCTTTTCGGGGCGTTCGTGAACGTAAGGCTCGAAAAGCGCCGGGAGGCAGAAAACTCCGCGGGCGGGACGGGCGAAGGGGAGAGCGCGCAGCCGTGATATAAATATACGAAATGAGGCTTTCATTTTCACGCCGTTCGTGCTACAATCATTACAGGCCTCGGACAGAGGCTTGAATATTGATAAAAAAATATGGAGGACTGAGACGTGGGTATCAAGGTCGGCATCAACGGCTTCGGGCGTATTGGCAGGCTTGCTCTCAGAGCGGGACTGAAAATGGATTCACTGGACTTTATTGCGGTGAACGACCATAAGCCGCCGAAGCAGTTGGCGTATCTTTTCAAGTTCGATTCCGTGCATGGGAAATACGGCGGAACGGTCGACTTTACGGATGACAGCCTTATCATCGACGGCAGGGAGATAAAGGTATTCAATTACGGTGATCCCGCGGAGATACCCTGGAAGAGCGTGGGCGTGGAATACGTGCTCGAATCGACCGGGAAATACACAAAAACGGAAGACGCGTCAAAGCATCTTGTCGGCGGCGCGAAAAAAGTGGTGGTATCCGCTCCGTCCAAGGACGCGCCCACTTTCGTTATGGGCGTGAACAACGAGCAGTACGACCCTTCGATGAAGATAGTTTCCAACGCCTCCTGCACCACGAACTGTCTTGCCCCGCTGGCTAAAATAATCAACGATAAATTCGGGATAGAGAACGGCGTGATGACCACCGTGCACGCCGTGACGGCGTCGCAGAACACCGTGGACGGAAAAGCGGGCAAGGACGAATGGCGCATAGGCCGCGCCTCCGCCGTGAACATGATCCCGGCCTCCACGGGCGCGGCAAAGGCCGTGGGCAAGGTGATACCCGAGCTGAACGGCAAGCTCACCGGCGTGGCGGTGCGCGTCCCGACGGTGGATGTATCGCTCGTGGATTTCGTGGCTAACCTCAAAACCCCCGCGACGTACGAGGAAATATGCGCCGAGGTCAAAAGAGCGGCGGAAAACGAGATGAAGCCGTATTTCGGCTACACCGATGAAATGGTCGTTTCCACCGATTTCGTAGGCAGCGAGGTGGGCGGCGTGTTCGACGCGAAGGCGGGCCTCAGCGTGACGGACCGCTTCGTAAAGCTTTTCGCCTGGTACGACAACGAGTACGGCTATACCTGCATGGCGCTCAAACTGCTTGAGTACATATACAAAAGAGACAACGAATAAGGTCGTGTTGCTATTAAAACGGTACTGATGACAGCTCTGGCGGCTGTGATGGGCTATCTTATAGGCTCTGTAAGCGTCGCCGTGATCTACTCGAAAATCATATACAGGAGAGACGTGCGCACCCAGGGCAGCGGCAACGCCGGAGCCACCAACGTGGCGCGGGTATTCGGGATCGGAGCGGGGCTGCTCACCTTCGCGGGCGACGGACTCAAAACGGCGGCGGCAATGCTGCTGGGTCGTCTGATCGCAGGGGAGCCCGGCTTTATCGCCGCGGGCGCTGCCTGCCTGATAGGCCATGCGTGGCCGGTGTATTTCGGCTTCAAGGGCGGCAAGGGCGTGACCGTGAGCGCGGTGATAGGGATAATGCTCGACTGGCGCATTTTCGCGATCGGCATTTCCATTTTCATCATCGTCGCTCTGCTGACCAAGCGCGTTTCCGCGGGCTCGATGCTCGGCGCGTTCTCCTATCCCTTCAGCATGCTCGCGTTGGGCAGCGATACGCCGGCGAGACTCGGACTGTGCATTTTCGTGGTCGTTTCCGTATTTTTCATGCACAGAGAAAACATCAAGCGGCTGCTCAAGGGGACCGAGCCTCCCTTCAGAGCGCACAAGTAGATACCAAAATCAAAACATCGGCGCAGACATTTTATGTCTGCGCCGATGAAGCGTTATCGGGTCATTCCGCCGCGCCGAAGCGGCGCGCTGACGAAATCAGATCCAGCCCTGAGCCATCATCGCTTCCGCGACCTTGTCAAAGCCCGCTATGTTCGCGCCGGCAACGAGATTGTAGCCGAGGCCGTATTTCTCGCAGGCCGCCACGCTGCCGGAATAGATGCTCTTCATGATGTTCTGCAGCTTGGCGTCGACCTCCTCGGCGGACCAGTTGTAGCGCATGGAGTTCTGGCTCATTTCCAGACCGGAAACGGCGACGCCGCCCGCGTTGACGGCCTTGGAGGGAGCGACGGTAACGCCCTTGGAGGCCATGAGCTCTATCGCCTCGTTGGTGGTGGGCATATTGGCGACCTCGACGTAGTACTTGGTGCCGTTGGCTATTATCTTCTCGGCCTCGGCTATGCCGACCTCGTTCTGAGTGGCGCAGGGCATGACGATATCGGCCTTGACGCCCCAGGGCTTCTCGCCCTTGAAGAACTTGGCGCCGAATTTGGCGGCGTAATCCTCAAGCACGCCCTCTTTGCCGGAGGAGCGCATCTTGAGCAGATAGTCGATCTTCTCGTCGGAGGTGATGCCGTCGGGATCGTAAACGTAACCGGCACGGCCGGAAATGGTAACGGGCTTCGCGCCGAGCTCGGTGAGCTTCTTGATGGCGCCCCAGCTGACGTTGCCGTAGCCGGAGACCGCGACGGTCTTGCCCTTGATGCTCTCGTTGAAGTGCTTGAGCATTTCAACGGTATAATACACCGCGCCGTAGCCGGTGGCCTCGGGACGGACAAGGCTGCCGCCGTAGCTCATGCCCTTGCCGGTGAGCACTCCGTTTTCAAAGCTGCCGGTGAGGCGTCTCCACTGGCCGAAGAGATAGCCTATCTCGCGGCCGCCCACGCCGATGTC
>DBWE01000188.1:0-2883 GCA_002308315.1 Clostridiales bacterium UBA1246
GCAGCCGGAAAAAAAGACCGCGCCGGAGCCGCGCGTCCCGCTTATGCACGGCTCTTCCCAATAATGCGGAGCCGCGCGGGCAATTACGGGCAGAGGCGGAGCCTGACAGAAGCCGCGTTCGCCCTTATCCCTGTCCGCTCCGCAGTTNNCGGGGACATAAATAGCATTTCATGGAAAAATTATACCCTAAAGCACGTTTATTTACAATATAATAAATGGACCGCCGCAGCGAAACAGCATGCGGCGGTCCGATACGTGCAGATGATCAGCTCTGCTTTTTGGAGGGCTTAAGATATATGTACCAGTAGGTGCATCCGACGAGTCCGGCGCCGCCGACAATATTGCCGAGGGTCACGGGCAGCAGGTTCTTGACGAAGAAAGCGCCCCAGGTCAGACCTTCCTTGCCGAGACCGTAAGCGGAGTTCGCNNNCACGCAGTGCTCAAAGCCGCAGAGAACGAAAAGCATTATCGGCATGAACAGGCCCCAGAATTTGCCGGCGACGTCCTTCGCCGCGAAATTGATCCAGACGGCTATGCATACCAGGAAGTTGCAGCAGATGCCGCGGATGAAGGCGTCGGAGAAAGACATGCTCACCTTTGCCGAGGCGGTGGACGCCATTGCTTCCGCAAGACCGTTGCCGAAAAGCGAAGCGGTGTGGCCGTAGACCACGAGAAGGGCGACGATAATCGCGCCGATAAGGTTGCCGATATATACCAGGATCCAGTTTCTGATCATTCCTCCGAAAGACGCTTCCTTCGAAAGAACACTGATGATTATAAGGTTATTGCCCGTAAAAAGCTCGCTTCCGGCCAGAAGGACCATTGCAAGACCCACCGGGAAAACGCAGGCTCCGAGGAACTTGCCGGCAGAACCGGCGACATTTACGGCGGCGGTCGTTGCTCCGACACCGGCCAAAGCGATAAACGCTCCGGCAAGCATGCCGAGGACTATAAGCTTAAGTGCGCTCTGCTGAGTTTTGGATTTGCCTATGGCAATATAGTTTTTTGCCACTTCCGCAGGAGAATTCATTTTTCGGTACACTCCCTTAAATTGAATTAACGCCATATACTTTATTATTTTCCCTCGCCTTTGTCAAGGCGTATTATTGCATGGTTCGACGATTTCGTGTATAATATTCACAAAGCAGAGGTGTTTGAATTATGGAAAACAACAGGTCACACGCATCGCTGAAGCGCACGCTCCTCCTTATTTCCGTCATTAATATGCCCACGCTTGCCCTGTCTCCGGCGACGCAGCAGATAAGCGAGCATTTTTCAAGGCCCCTCGCTTCCGTTCAGACCGCAATATCGACCATAAATTTTGTGCAGATCGGCGTCGCTCTGCTGCTGATGATCCTGATAAACAGGGGGCTGACGACGAAAAAGAGAGCCGTTATCATCGGCCAGTGCTTTTACGGCCTGACAGCTCTGTTCGCCGTGCTGTGTCATAAAAGCTACTCTTCCGTTTGGTGCCTTTCCGTGCTCACAGGCTGCGCCTCCGGCGCGTTCGTAACGAATTCCTTCGGGCTGATGTTCGATAATTTCGGCGACGAAGAACGCCGGGGAATGGCGGGATATCAGACCTCCTTCATCAATCTCGGCGGTATACTCATGTCGCTTGCGGGCGGTCTTCTTGCCGGGTATATGTGGTACGGCGGATATCTCGTTTTCTCCGTAGGCATTTTGTTCGCGATCTTATGCGCCTTTACGCTTCCCTCATACAAAACGCCCGCTCCGAAGGACGGCGTAAAGCATACCGGGATCAAGGGCAAGGTTTTTTATTATGCCGCGCTCACGATGCTTTTCATGATAATTTATTCATCCTGCGGCGCGAATATATCCACGCATCTCAGCGGTCATTTTGAAAACTACTCCAAGTACGCCGGCATATGTTCCTCGGTGCAGATGGCCGGCGGAGCGGTCATGGGCTTCGTTTTTCCGAAGCTGTCAGCGAAGCTCAGGGACAACATCATGGCGCTCGCGTGCCTGCTTCTCTTTGTCGGCATGCTTCTTTTGAGCTTCTGCGCCTCTTCTCTTCCTCTTGCCATGCTTTCGATGTTTGTCTGCGGCGGCAGCATGAGCCTTTTCATGCCGTTTGCCACCTACGGAGTTTCCCGGTATTCCGACCCGGGCAATTCTTCGATAACATCGTTCATTATTTCGAGCATAGCGCCGAGCGCGGGCGGCTTCCTCAGTCCCCTTATAGTTACTAATATAACCAACGCCATACGCAGCGGCTCGACCGTATTCCGTTACCGCTTTACCGCGATATCCGCCCTTGTCATAGGAGCTGCGGTATTATTGATCACCCTGCTCGAAAAGCGAGGCAAAAACGCATGATTTTTTCGCAGTGAATCGCCGCCGGTCGTTTATATGTGACCGGCGGCGATTTTATTGCTTTTTCACGTATCTTGACGTTTTTATGCGTTTTTTCAGTTCCTCATAATACAGCTCCTCGTCTATGGGAAGCTCCACGCTTCGTCCGAGCCACGAGGAAAGGTATATGGCGTTGGATATCATGAGGCTGTTCAGGCCTTCTTCCCCTTCGGCGGTCATGGGCTCGCCTCTGAGTATGTGAGCGGCAAAAGCGTTCAGCACGCCGACGTGCTGGGGATTGTCGCCGTTCAGCCCGATCTCGCGGACCGTGGGAGTCTGACGGGAAAAGGCGCCCTGTGCCTTTGCGGAAAAAACGGGCTCGGGTTCCGGCAGCTCCCAAAACGTAAGCTTTCCGTTTTCGGCAAGAAGCTTTCCCCTGTCCAGTGTTATCTCAAAACGGTTCGTGCCGGGATCGTCTCCCGTTGAGGCGATGAACACTCCCGTGCCGCCGTCGGGGTATTCCACGTACGCGGTAACGTCGTCCTCGGTCTCGATATCGTGCCATTT
>DBWE01000188.1:2957-7756 GCA_002308315.1 Clostridiales bacterium UBA1246
GCCCAGGTGGCGCGCCAGTCTCCGGAATCATAGTAGGCGCGCGGGCGGTACCAGTCCGTAATTATCCAGTTGCTTCGTCTTATGCGCCCGTAGTCCCCGCTTTGTACCATTCTTCTCATTTCCCTGTACATGGGATTTGTGCGCTGATTGAACATCACGCCGAAGACCGCGCCGCTCTTCTTCGCCGCGTCAAGCATTTCGCGGGCCTGGGCCGTATATACGCAAATGGGCTTTTCGACCATTACGTGAATTCCGCGCCTGAGGCATGCCGCCGCGTAAGCCGGGTGATCGTAGTGCGGTACGGCAACGATGCAGGCCTCGACAAGACCGCTNNGCGAGCATGGCTTCGGCGTCCGAAAACAGCTTCACGCTCTCCGGGTATTCGCTTTTCGCTTTTTCAAGCCGCTGCGGCCTTACGTCCGCGGCAGCGGTCAGCTCTATCTCGGGACAGAGGCCCGCAAGGATATTGCGCGCATGACCGGAGCCCATGTTTCCGAGACCTATTATTCCCGTCTTTATTCTTCTTTCCATTATAACTCTCCCGAAAAATTATTGCCCGTCCTCGCCGGAAGTTACCCATTTAACAACGTAATCGGCAAACCGCCTTACGGCAGGCGCGGCGTTCCCCGAGCGTGTCACGGCCATGCCTATGGTCCTCTTCGCCTCGGGCACAAGCTCGGAAACGCGAATATTGTCATGCCGGCCTTTGAGAAGCAGCTCAGGCATTATGCTGATTCCGAGTCCCTGTTCCACCATTGCTATTATAGCATAATCGTCCTTTGTGGAAAACCTGATATTTGGCTTTACTCCGGCGGCTTCAAGCGCCCTTCGCGCGTCGTGGTCGGAGCTTTCCAAAAGGCTGATGAACGGCTCGTCCGCGCATAGGGACAGCGGAAATTTCGGATAGCCCGCGTACTTGTGATCAATGGGCAGTATCGCGAGCAGGCGGTCCGTCATCAAAGGGATGCACTCGCATTTGAGGTGAATGGGCATGCTGACAAAGCCTATATCCACGCTGCCCTCATCAAGCCACTGTTCTACGTCATGGTAGTCGCCGTTGAGCAGCTTGAGATCCACGTCGGGATAATCACGCTGAAATCTCTTTATAACGCCCGGCAGCCAATGCACCGCAACGCTCGTAAAAGCTCCCACTCTGACTCTTCCGGCGTCGAGCCCCCGAACGGCTGCGCTTATCTGACTGAACTGCTCCATACCGCTGAGTATCCGGCGCACCGCCGGCAAAAGACGGGCGCCCTCCTCCGTAAGCTTCACTCCCGCTCTGCTGCGGATAAGCACGGAAAAACCGCATTCCTTTTCAAGCGTGCTGATGCAGTGACTTACGGCGGACTGGGTGCACGAAAGGGACTCGGCCGCGAGAGTAAGGCTTCCGAGCTCCACTACCTTTGCAAAAACCTCATATTTTGAAATGGGCATTTTTTCACCTTTCATGAAAAATTCTCATGAAATCATAAAATTCATTAAAGCATTTTATATGATAGCGCTTTTTTTCCTTTTTTTCAATAAAAAGATCGCGATCTCCCGCGACCTCGGCGAGCCGAAATGCTATAATCTGCAATATACAATAAAAGAAAGGGTTTTTTTATGAATATCGGCGAATTAATTGCGTTTGTGATCTATTTCGCGATCATGCTGATCATAGGCTTCCATTTCTTCAAACGGTCCTCGGGAAGCGACGATAAGCAGTATTTCCTCGGCGGACGATCCATGGGACCGTGGGTCACCGCCATGAGCGCCCAGGCCTCGGACATGTCCGGATGGCTTTTGATGGGCTTTCCCGGAAGCCTTATCGCTTTCGGCATGGGGCAGATCTGGATAGGCATAGGTCTTGCTCTGGGTACCATTGCCAACTGGCTCATCGTGGCAAAAAGGCTCCGCCGTTTCAGCAAAGCGGCGGGCGACGCCATCACCCTCCCGCAGTATCTTACAAACCGTTTTGCTTCAAAAAGCCCCGCTCTGAAGATCGTATGCGCGGTGATCTTCCTGATCAGCTTTACGATATATGTCGCCTCGGCTTTCGTGGCCGGCGAAACCGTGCTTTGCTCGGTCGTGCCCTGGTTCGCCGAAGGACATCAGACGGTAGCTCTTCTGATTTTTGCCGCCATCATTCTTGTGTATACCTTCCTCGGCGGCTTTAAGGCAGTATGCTGGACGGACTTTATACAGGGTCTGCTCATGCTTGCCGCCCTTCTGCTCGTTCCCATCGTTATGGCCGCAAAGGGCAATTTCGACAGCAGCTTTTACTCTGCGTTCAGAGACGGAATAACCGAATTCAACACCAATCCCTTTACCGCCGACTGGACCGACATAGTGACCGGCCTGGCATGGGGTCTCGGTTATTTCGGAATGCCCCACATTCTCGTTCGCTTCATGGCAATAAAGAAGCCCTCGATGATGAAGAAATCGGCTGTCGTCGCCATCATATGGGTCATTCTTTCGCTCGGAGCCGCGGCTGCCGTGGCAATACTCGGACGTACTTATATCCTCGGCAGCGGTACGGCAATGGCCGAGGCTATTCTTCCCGACGCGCGCAAGACCGTATTTATAGCCGCCGTTACGGATATTTTCCCCGGTTTCATAGCGGGCATCCTTCTGGCCGCGATAATAGCCGCCGCAATGAGTACCGCGGATTCTCAGCTTCTCGTTGCGTCCTCTTCCTTTACCAGCGACCTGTACAAGCCCCTTATCCGCAAGGATAAGGCGAGCTCAAAGGAGCTGGGATGGATAGGCCGCGTCGTCGTTGCGGTCATTGCCGTAGTAGCATATCTCATCGCATCCAGCGGCAGCGAGTGGGCAAGCGACATAATGGCCATGGTGGAAAACGCCTGGGGGCTTTTCGGCGCCGCGTTCGGTCCCGTGATCATTCTTTCCCTGTTCTGGAAGCGCTTCAACTACGCGGGCGCCGTTACGGGCATAGTCGTGGGCGCGGCAGTGGATATTGTCTGGCTCCTCTTCCTTACCGCGAAGACGAACGTCTATGAGATCCTCCCCGGATTTGTCGCCGGGCTCATTGCCTCCGTCGTTGCCGCGCTGGTCACCAAAGCGCCTTCCGCAGAGGTCGAAAAGATATTCGCCGATGCGACTGCGGCCGGAGTCGACGATTAAAACGATCATTCTCCTTTCATTCTATATTCTCCTTTTTATTTGCAGTAATCGGAAAACCGCCGAAGGACGATACCTTCGGCGGTTTTTCGATAAGTATTTCGGCATCCGGTGACCGTAAGGCGGACATACAAAGGTATGATTTCCCCGCCCCGTGACGGCGGAAAGATAATACTAAAAAGCTCTTTTTGCCGACAGAGCGGCGTTACAGCATTGCTGCAGCGCCGCTCTGTCATTTGTCGGATCTGTTCCGTATACGGGATACAGAGTCTTTATTTGAAGTATTCGACTGCGGAACGGAACATGCCGATATCGTAATTGCCGCCGACGTTTTTATAAAGATCGCGGCCGATACGTTCGCAATGTCCCATCTTCCCCATCACCCGACCGTCGGGCGAGCAAATGCCTTCTATCGCGTACATCGAATTATTCGGATTGAAATGAACGTCCATGGAGGGTTCGCCGTTGAGATCGGCATAGCGGGTCACGATCTGCCCGTTTGCCGCAAGCTCGGAAATGAGCTCTTCTGATGCGATAAATCTGCCCTCACCGTGGGAGATCGCCACAGAATAAACTCCGCCGACGTCCGCGTTCATGAGCCAGGGGGATTTGTTCGAAACCACTTTTGTATTGACCATACGGGACTGATGGCGTCCGATGCTGTTGAAAGTAAGCGTCGGGCAGTTTTCGTCGGCGTCGATAATACGGCCGTAGGGCACGAGGCCGAGCTTTATGAGAGCCTGGAAGCCGTTGCATATCCCGCATACGAGTCCCATCCTTTTTTCTGTCAGCTCCGCAAGCGCGTCGCTCGCCTCTCCGCTGCGAAGGAAAGCGGCGATAAATTTGCCCGAACCGTCGGGCTCGTCGCCCGCGGAGAAACCGCCGGGAATAAAGAGCATCTGCGAATCGTTCAAGGCGCGGGCAAAGCTTTTTACCGAGTCTGCGATAGACGCCGCACTGAGATTGTTTATTACGAATATCTCGGGAACCGCGCCGGCGTCGGCAAAGGCCTTGGCGCTGTCGACCTCGCAGTTTGTGCCCGGGAAAACGGGGATCAGGACCTTCGGAGCGGCGGAGCGAATAAGCGGTGACGGCCATTCGGAGGCTTTATGCTCCGGTATATTTCCCGCGGCGCCGGACTGATCCGTATTGCAGGCAAATACCGGCTCGAGCTTGCTTTCATATGCTTCAAGCAGCTCAGACAGAGGTATTTTATCATCCGCGCGCGATATAACCGCGTCCTCGGTCGTAAAGCCGAGCACCGTGCCCGTATCAGCCGGGCCGTTCAGTTCAACGATAAAGGAACCGTAGCTGTAATCGAAAAGCTCCCGCACGGAAATATCGGTGCTGTAATCAAAACCGAAGCCGTTGCCGAAGCACATTTTCAACACGCCCTCCAGNNCTTCCGCCGCGCCGCCGTAAGCGGGCGTATAAGCGGAAAGTACGCGTCCCGAGTCGATGAGCTCTTTAAGATCATCGAGAACTTTGAAATATGATGCGGTTTCGGGTATGCCCCACTCGTCATATTCGGGCCGCAGCCACACTACCGCGCTTCCGCCTCTCTTGAATTCGGGCGAAAGAGTCCTTTCGGCCTTTCCTACCGATACCGCGAAAGAAACGAGCGTCGGCGGTACGTCAAGCTCCTCAAAGCTCCCGCTCATGGAATCCTTTCCGCCTAT
>DBWE01000052.1:0-128 GCA_002308315.1 Clostridiales bacterium UBA1246
GGGGCGATGGACTTCATCAAAAAGCCTTTTGTCCCGGACGTGCTCGCGCTGCGCGTGCGGCACATCATCGACCTGAGCCATCTTCAGCAGGATCTGTCGCGCGAGGTGGAAAAAAAGACGCGGGAAAA
>DBWE01000052.1:262-6044 GCA_002308315.1 Clostridiales bacterium UBA1246
ATGATGGGCCTGCTGCACGACGTGGGCAAGATCGGCGTGCCCGACGCCATCATCAACAAGCCCGCGAGGCTGACGGAGCCGGAATACGACGTCATAAAGACGCATACCGTCATGGGCGCGAAGATACTGAACAACATCAACGAGATGCCCGAGCTCGTCACCGGCGCGCGCTGGCATCACGAGCGCTATGACGGCAGCGGATATCCCGACGGGCTCAAGGGAACGGACATCCCCGAGCAGGCGCGCATAATCGCCGTGGCGGACGCCTACGACGCCATGACCAGCCGCAGGAGCTACCGCGACCGGCTCCCTCAGGCCACCGCGAGGGAAGAGCTCGTAAGCGGCCGCGGGACCCAGTTCGATCCCGTGTTCGCCGACATCATGATCGGGATGATAGACGAGGACAGCGATTACTGCCTGTGCGAAGGCTGACGAGACGGCCCTCCGCCCGAAACGGGCGGGCGCGGGGAGCATGATCCGCCGATCAAATTCGGAACGGAGGAGCGAGCAAAAGCAGACATGAATAATACCACGAAGAAAAACGCCCTCTTCGAAGCCTCCCATATGATGATCCTGGTGACCTACACCGCTCTGGTGTTCGCGCTGGTCGGAGAGGACTTCCTTATGGGCTGGGAAAAATGGCCGCTGATCCTCATAGCCGCGGCGATCGCCTTTTCATGGAGCATACACATACGGCAGATGTTCTCGGACTACGGCCGCCTGCAGATCTACGTCGTCTTCATGATGGCAACCATGTTTTTCTACGGCGTCCACGTCACCAGCGCCTTCGACCTGGCCCTGGTGATGTGCGCCGTCATCATCCTGTGCACCACCACGGGCGTAAAGTTTTTCATCACGCTGGCGCAGATCACGTATTTCGTCACCTTCCTTTACGACCTCGTCTCCATACGCATAAATACGCCGGAGATGTTCGACGAGCTCGTTATCAGCCGCTCGATGCTGCATATCGTGATGATGATCGTCGTGGGCAGGCTCGCGAGAATGATAATCGACCGCTGGAACCAGGTGCTGGACCGGTCCGCCGAGGAGGTGGAGCAGCTCACCGAGACCACCGGGCGGCTCAACGATTTTCTGACCAATGCCTCCCATGAGATACGCACGCCCACCAACGCCGTGCTCGGCCTGGCGAACATGTGCCTCGAGCGGGAGACGGATCCCGGGCAGCTGGAGCATCTCGGCGCCATACGCGACGCGGGCAAGCGCCTGACGGAGCTGATAAGCGACATCCTCGATTACGCCGATATCGACCGCGGCCGTGTTTCGGTCAATACCGACGACTATATGCTCTCTTCCGTGCTCCACGACCTCGTCATGGAGCTGAAGCCCCATATGTCCGGCGGCGCGGAGCTCATCATAGACGTCGACCCCGGCATCCCCTCCGTTATGAATACGGATATCTCCAAGCTGAAAAAGATCATATGGCATCTCGTCACCAACGCTCTGAAATTCACCCGGCAGGGCGGCGTATACGTGCGCTTCTCCGCCGAGGCGCGGGACTACGGCATAAACCTGCTTATCGACGTATCCGATACGGGCTCCGGCATGACCGAGGAAGAGGTCGACCGTCTCTCCGACGGTTTCTATCACTCCAACTCCAACCGCGCCCGCTCCAGCGGCGGTCTCGGGCTGGGCATGGCCATAGTCTACAACTTCGTCGCCGCTCTCGGCGGCTTCATGCGCATAGAAAGCCGCCCCGGCGAGGGTACGGACGTCCGCGTGTGCCTGCCTCAGACGGTGGTGGACTCCGCCGGCTGCATGTCCGTGCGCGACCGCGGCAAGCTGGTGATCGGCGGATATCTGCATTTCGAGAAATTCTCCCACCCCGTCGTGCGGGATTACTACAATACCATGGTGCGCAATATCGTCCGCGGCCTCGGAGTCAGCCTGCACAGGGCCGAAAACATCGAGGATCTCAAAAAGCTGCTTGAAAACCTCACTCTCACTCATCTGTTCGTCGGCGCGGAGGAATACGGCGCCGACGCCGCTTTCATGGAGCGGCTTGCCGAAAGCGTCACGGTCACGGTGATCGCCGCGGAGGGCTTTTCCCTCCCCGAGGGCTCGAAAGCGCATCTGATGGAAAAGCCCATCTACTGCTTCCCCGTCGCCGCGGTCCTCAACCGCGACCCTACGGGCGCGGTGACCGAACGGCGCATGTACTGCCGCGGCGTCCGCGCCCTCATAGTGGACGACGAGCCGCTGAACATCACCGTCGCCAAGGATTACCTGCACCGCTACGGGATCGAAACGGTATCAGCCTCCTCCGGCAGCGAGGCGATCGCGCAGTGCGCCCGGGAAAGCTTCGACATAGTGTTCATGGACCACATGATGCCGGGCATGGACGGCATAGAGGCCCTGCGCCGCATACGCTCCGACGGCATCGGCTTCTGGAAAAACGTGCCGTTCGTGGCGCTCACGGCCAACGCCGGAAGCACGGCGAGGGAAGAATTCAGGAAGGCCGGCTTTGACGCCTTCCTCGCCAAGCCCATCGACTCGGCCGATCTCGAGCGCGTTCTCCGCAGCGTGCTCCCCAAGACCGCCGTAAGCTACGACAGCGCCCCTCCTTCCCCTCCCGGGCCTGCGCCGCGCCCGGCGAAGGCTCCCGCCGCCGGCGGCTCCGACGCGGGCGAAAAAGACGCTCTCGCCCCCCTGCGTTCGCTGGGCGTGGATACGGAGCAGGGACGAAAATACTGTCAGAACGACGATGAATTCTACCGCGAGCTGCTCCTGCAGTTCGGCTCCGAGGCGGCCGGAAAGCACGAAGAGCTCGAACGCTTCTGCCGCGAGGGCGACATGCCGAACTATGCCATCCGCGTCCACGCGCTGAAAAGCACCGCGAAAATGATAGGCGCTTCCTCGCTTTCGGAGAAGGCCCGCGCCCTCGAGACGGCTTCCCTGGCGGGCAGCACGGACGAGGTGCGCGCTCTGCACCCCTCCGCCATGGAGGAATACGAAGCCCTCACCCGGGCCATCGCCGCCTTATCCGGCGGCGCGGCCGCGGAGACGGGCGGCGGGGAGCCGCTCCCGCGGGAGGACGGCCCGGAGATACTCGAATTCGAACCGGAAGGGCCGGAGATACTTGAATTCGAACCGCAGGGAGAGGAGTAAAACCGATGGTCAAAAAGCTGATCAGACTGATATTCAGCGAGGACAGTCCCATCCGCGAAAGGCTTTTCGCCCTGATCGTGACGATAACGGGCATATCCATCACTCTCGGCATCGTCGTGGACATAATCACCGGCGCCGCTTCATGGCAGGATCTGTTCGCGTTCACCGTCGGGCTCCTGCTGCTGATCTTCACTTCCGTTCTGACCGTCAGGAAAAAGAAGTTCAGACTCGGCTCCGTCGCCATAGCCTTCTTCGTCATCTACGTGATGCTGCCCGTCACCTTTTTCTTCAGCGGCGGACTCTACGGCGGCTCGCCGATATGGTTCATATTTTCCGTGCTCTTCATAAGCCTGCTGTTCGCCGGGAAAGCGAGGATATTCTTTCTTATCTCCGAGCTCGCCGTGGCGGGCGTATGCTATTTCCTGGCCTATACCAGGCCCGAAATGCTCCACCGGAGCACGGAAAAGCTCGCGCACATAGACTCATATACCGCGCTGGCCTTCCTCAGCCTGGCAGTATGCGCCATAATCAGCATACAGATCGAGCTGTATAAACGTGAAAACGCCCGCTCGGAGCGCCGGAAAAAGGAGATAGAGGAGCTCAACAACGCGCAGAGCCGCTTTTTCTCCGGCATGAGCCACGAGATACGCACGCCCATAAACACCATCATCGGTCTCAACGAAATGATACTCCGCGAGGATATTTCCGACGAGGTCGCGGAGGACGCCGAGAACATCCGCTCCGCCAGCAAAATGCTGCTGAGCATCATCAACGATATCCTCGATATGACCAAGCTCGACTCCGGCAGCATGCAGCTCACCCCGGTGACCTACCGCACCGGCGACATGATATCGGAGCTCGTGAACATGTTCTGGGTCCGCGCCCGGGACAAGGGTCTGGAATTCCGCGTAAGCGTGGCGCCGGACGTTCCCGCCGAGCTCATCGGCGACGACGTCCGCGTCAAGCAGATACTGATAAACCTGCTGAACAACGCCGTGAAATATACCCGCGAGGGCTCCGTATCCCTGTCCGTGGAGCGCGGGCGGCAGGAGGGCGGCATAGTCAGCCTCGTATGCTCCGTCACCGACACCGGCATAGGCATCAAAAAGGAAAACATCCCCTATCTCTTCACGGCCTTCAAGCGCGTGGACGAGGAGAAGAACCGCCATATCGAGGGCTCCGGCCTCGGTCTGTCGATAGTGAAGCAGCTCGCGGACCTCATGGGCGGCGCCGTCACGGTAAACAGCGTCTATACGCAGGGCAGCACCTTTCTCGTAGAGCTGCCTCAGCAGATGGTAAGCGACGAGATCGTGGGAAAGCTCGATCTCGAGGCAAAGCACAAAAGCGAGCGCGAAGCCTATCATTCCCGCTTCGAGGCCCCTCAGGCGAGCATACTCGTCGTGGACGACAACGCCTCCAATCTGCTGGTGGCCAAAAAGCTGCTCAGGGCCACCGGGGTCCGCATCGAAACGGCGTCCTCCGGCGCGGAGGCGCTGAGCCTGACTCAGGACAACGCTTATCACGTGATATTCATGGACCACATGATGCCGGAAATGGACGGTCTGGAATGCCGCAGGCGCATCATGGCCCAGCCCGGCGGCAAATGCCGCGATTCAAAGCTGGTCGCTCTTACCGCCAACGCCGACAGCGCCAGCCGCGCTCTGTACGAGCGCGAGGGCTTCGACGGATATCTGACCAAGCCCATCAGCGCCGAGGCCCTCGAAAACGAGCTTTTCCGACTGCTGCCGAAGGAGCTCGTCAAGACGTTCGCCGACGGGGACGAGGATCTGCTCAAGAAGAGCACCGCGTGGATACAGTCCGACCGGCGCAAGCGCATGGTCGCCGTGGCAACGGAGAGCGTAGCCGATCTGCCCGGGGAGCTGCTGGACAAATACGATATCGCCGTCATACCGCACTTGATAAGGACCGAAAGCGGAGTATTCAGAGACGGTCTCGACCTGGAATGCGACGGACTGCTGTCGTACATGGATCCCGACAAAGACAGGGTCAGCACCTCCGTCGCCGACGTCGCCGCGCACGAGGCTTTCTTTGCCGAGCAGCTCAGGCGGGCGTACAACGTTATTTTCGTTTCTCTCTCCGACAAACTCGCCAACAGCGGATATTCCGCGGCGAAGGAGGCGGCGGACTCCTTCGACAACGTGACCGTTACGGACTCCCGCAGCCTTTCCGGCGGGCTCGGTCTGACGGTCCTGGAGGCCTGCCGCATGGCGGAGGAGGGCAAGAGCCCCGCCGAGATCACAAGCCGCCTCGAGGAAATGCAGGATCTGATACAGGCGAGCTTTATCGCCGACAATATGGACTATCTCTCGCGGACGGAGCACATAGCCGTATGGGCTGCCCGCATCGCGAGGACCATGACCGGGCGGCCGATCCTCGCCATGCGCAAAGGAAGGCTGCGCCTGCAGCAGATCGCCTTCGGCTCCCGCAAACACTGCTGGAAAAAATACATTGCCTCGTGCTTCCGCTCCACCGGCAACGTGGACACGCGCCTGCTTCTGATAAACTATGCCGGCCTGTCCCGGCAGGAGCTGAACTGGATCAGAGAGCAGGTCGAGAGCTACGTTCATTTCGACGCCGTCTGCTGTCAGAAGATCTCGGCGGCCACGGCCGCCAGCTGCGGGCCCGGCGTCTTCGG
>DBWE01000082.1:0-121 GCA_002308315.1 Clostridiales bacterium UBA1246
GCTTGCTCATGACGGTGTTGTTGATGTTCAGTCTCGAGAATTCTATCTGACGCGGATGAGAGGGAACGTCGGTATTGTTGATGACCCACTCGTACAGCGGACGGTGGTCCTCATATTCCAG
>DBWE01000082.1:202-1779 GCA_002308315.1 Clostridiales bacterium UBA1246
GACGTATCTTATGCGATAGAGGACCGGGTCGCGCATATTGAAATTGCCGCTGGCGAGATCTATCTTAGCGCGAAGGGTCATTTTGCCCTCGGGAAATTCGCCGGCTCTCATGCGCCTGAAAAGATCGAGGCTCTCTTCGATCGGCCTGTCGCGGTAGGGACTGGTCGCGGGTATGCCGAGATCGCCGCGGCGCTCTTTGAATTCCTCGGGGCTGAGCTCGCAGACGTAGGCGAGCCCCTTCTTTATCAGTCCGACGGCGTATTCGTAAGTCTGCTCGAAGTAATCGGAGCCGTAGAAGAAACGGTCTCCCCAGTCGAAGCCCAGCCAGTGGATGTCTTCCTTTATCGCGTCGACGTACTCCGTGTCTTCTTTTACGGGGTTTGTGTCATCCATCCTGAGATTGCACAGGCCGCCGTATTTCTCGGCGGTGCCGAAGTCGATGATGAGCGCTTTTGCGTGGCCTATATGAAGATAACCGTTCGGCTCGGGCGGGAAGCGCGTGTGTACGCGCATTCCGTAGCAGCGGCCGCCCTCCGAAAGATCCTCGTCGATATAATTTTCAATGAAATTTTTGGTTTCGATATTGTCCATACTGATAGCCCTCCGATAAAAAGAACATTAACATACGGGGAACGGGTTGTCAAGAAAGGCCGGATCGTTAATTCCCGAAGTGTTGAATAGGATGATCCGCCGCGATACCGCTTCGCCGGTCCATGCCGCGGAGGCGCCCGCAGGAAAACGCAAACGCGGCACTTGACAAAACTCGGCGGGTTATTTATAATTGCCTCGTCTAAAGACGCAGACGGGGAAGCAGTAAGCGTATTTCGTCAAGCGCAGAGAGAAGGCGGCCGCTGTAAGCCTTCGTGAGAGTACGCCGAAGTCGCCCCCGAGTCGCCGGTGCGAAAGCGAGAGCAAGTAGTGCCGGACGGGACGCTCCCGTTACAGAGCGGGGGCGTTTTTGCGCTCAGAGCAATAAATCCGGGTGGTACCGCGGAATTCTCCGCCCCGTGTTTCGGCACGGGACGGTTATTTTTTTCAGAAAGGTATGTTCGCAGATGAAAGAGCTTCCGAAAACCTACGATCCCAAGGCCGTGGAGGAAAAGATCTACAAGATGTGGGTCGACGGCGATTATTTCAAGGGCGTGCGGGATCCCGAAAAGAAACCGTTCACCATCGTTATTCCTCCGCCCAACGTTACGGGACAGCTTCATATAGGGCATGCCTGCGACAACACGCTGCAGGATATCCTGATACGTTACAAACGCATGCAGGGGTACGCCGCCCTGTGGGTCCCCGGAACCGATCATGCGGGGATCGCCACCCAGATAAAGGTAGAGGCAAAGCTGCGCGAGGAAGGAAAAACGCGCTACGATCTCGGCAGAGAGGCTTTTCTCGAGCGCGTTTGGGACTGGAAAAACAAGTACGGCAGCACGATCATCAATCAGCTCAAAAAGCTCGGAAGCTCGTGCGACTGGTCAAGAGAACGCTTCACCATGGATGAGGGCTGTTCAAAGGCCGTGCGCGAGGTGTTTGTCAATCTCTATAACAAGGGCCTTATTTACAAGGGCAGCCGCATC
>DBWE01000082.1:1907-10544 GCA_002308315.1 Clostridiales bacterium UBA1246
GCTCGGCGACACCGCCGTAGCCGTCAATCCCAACGACGAAAGGTACGCCGGGCTCGTGGGCAAAACGCTCATCCTGCCGCTGGTGAACAGAGAGATACCCGTGGTCGCCGACGAATATGTCGATATGACCTTCGGTACGGGCTGCGTCAAGATCACCCCGGCGCACGACCCGAACGACTTTGAAGTAGGTCTGCGCCACAATCTCAAGGTGATACGCGTAATAGACGACAAGGGATATATAAACGCCGAGGGCGGCAAATATGAGGGTCTGTATCGTGACGAAGCGCGCAGGGTCATAACGGACGAGCTTCAGGCGCAGGGCTGGCTCGTAAAGACGGAGGATTATACTCACAATGCCGGCGTGTGCTACCGCTGCGGAAAAAACGTCGAGCCGATCGTATCTCCCCAGTGGTTTGTCAGAATGCAGCCTCTTGCCGAGCCCGCGATAGCCGCCGTAAAGGACGGAAGGATAAAGTTCGTTCCCGAGCGCTTCAGCAAGATATATATAAACTGGATGGAAAATGTCCACGACTGGTGCATTTCGCGTCAGCTGTGGTGGGGCCATCAGATCCCGGCATGGTACTGCGAGGAATGCGGACACATAAACGTGAGCAAGGACGATCCCGTAAAATGCGAAAAGTGCGGCAGTGATAAGCTCACGCGCGATGAGGACGTGCTGGATACCTGGTTCTCGTCGGCGCTGTGGCCTTTCTCGACCCTCGGCTGGCCCGAGAAAACCGACGATCTTGCATACTTCTATCCCACCAGCGTTCTCGTTACCGCTTACGATATTATTTTCTTCTGGGTCGCAAGAATGATATTCTCCGGGCTCGAGCATACCGGGCAGGCGCCGTTCCCCACGGTGTTCATACACGGTCTCGTGCGCGACAGCGAGGGCCGGAAGATGTCCAAGTCTCTCGGCAACGGGGTCGACCCGCTCGAAATGATAGATCAGTACGGCGCCGACGCGCTGAGAATGAATATGGTATCCGGCGTCAGTCCCGGAAACGATATGCGTTTTTATACGTCCAAGTGCGAGGCGTACCGCAATTTCGCAAACAAGCTTTGGAACGCTTCGCGCTTCGTGATGATGAATCTTACGATAGAAAAGAATGAGCTGCCCGCCAGGCTTCGCCTGGAGGACAAATGGATACTCTCAAAGCTCAACGCCCTTACGCGTGAGGTTACGGATAATATAGAAAAATATGAACTCGGCATAGCCGCCGGAAAGATCTATGATTTCATATGGGACGATTTCTGCGACTGGTATATAGAGCTTGCGAAGACCCGCCTGCAGGGAGACGGGGAAAGCAACGAGGGAGCGCAGAAGGTCCTGTGCTTCGTGCTTACCGAAACGCTTAAGCTGCTGCATCCGTTCATGCCGTTTATCACCGAGGAGATCTGGCAGGCTCTTCCGCATGACGGAGAGGTCCTTATGACTCAGCACTGGCCCGAATATGCCGAAGAGCTGCGCTTTGAGGACGAGCGGGCGGAGATGGAGAGCATAATGGCGGCCATCAAGGCCGTCAGAGCGCTCAGAGCGGAAAAGAACGTTCCGCCCTCAAAAAGACCGGGAATATCCGTCGTTACCGACAAAGCGGACACGTTCACGGACGGAGCGCCGTTCCTTAAAAAGCTTGCCGGCGCGGGAGATATCCGGATCATTCCCAACGCTCCCGAAAACGCCTCGGGCATGGCCGTCGCGATCACGGAGGACGCCAAGCTGTATATTCCCCTTGCCGAGCTCGTGGACGCAGATAAGGAGCTTGAACGCATCGCGAAGGAGCTTAAGAAAAGCGAAGAAGATTATAAGCGCGTTTGCTCGAAGCTGCAGAACGAGAGCTTCGTATCGAAAGCTCCCGAGCAGGTAGTCGCCGCGGAGCGGGAAAAAGCCGCAAAGCTTGAGGCGCTGATAGACAATCTGAAGGAAAGCGCAAAAAACCTTGAATTGCTGAAATAATACGACAAAATAAACAAAGCGAAAAACCTTATAATTGACCGTGCGGACGATCCGCACGGTCTTTTTTTGTCGGGAGGAAAAAATGAAAATCACGGGATATTACAGGGACGGGGCGCTGACGCTCAATCTGAGCGGAGAGCTCGATCACCATTCGGCGCGCGAAGCGATGGGAGCTATCTCGGAAAGGATAGACGCATTTTTGCCGAGAGACTGCATTCTGAATTTTCGGGAGATCACTTTTATGGACAGCTCCGGTATCGCGCTGATACTGAGGGCAAACAAAGAAATGAAAAATCTGGACGGAAGACTGTTCGTGTCCGGGGTGCCGAAACAGCCGATGAAGGTAATGGAGGCCTCGGGCATAGACAGACTTGTGGAAATAACGGAAAACAATTGATTGAGGTGCTACATATGTCTGTATCCAACTACGCCAAGATAGAGTTTCCGGGCAGATCGTCAAACGAGGCTTTCGCACGCAGTGCGGCGGCCTGCTTTGCGGCGCAGCTCGATCCGACTCTGGAGGAACTCGGAGACCTCAAAACGGCGGTAAGCGAGGCCGTGACGAACTGCATCGTTCATGCCTATCCGGCGGAGATAGGTAAGATAACGATGAAATGCCGCATAACGGGCGAAAATGTCCTTGAGATCAGCATAAAAGACAGCGGCTGCGGAATAGAGGACATACCCAGAGCGATGGAGCCGCTTTTTACTACAGGCGGAGAGGACCGCTCGGGCATGGGTTTTTCAATAATGGAATGCTTTATGGATTCCGTAAAGGTCAGGTCCGCTCCGGGACGCGGAACGACGGTGACCATGCGGAAAAAGATCGGCAGGAAACGTCTTAAATGAATGAAAGCTATGCCCACGGACTTATCGGAGCGGCGAAAGGCGGAGACAAGGAAGCGGCGGAGACGATTGTAAGGGAAAACTCGGGCCTGATATGGAGCGTTGTAAGACGGTATTTCGGGCGCGGCGCCGAGAGCGAGGACTTGTATCAGATAGGCTGCCTCGGCCTTCTGAAAGCCGTAAAAAGCTACGACGAGAGCTACGGAACATGCTTTTCCACCTATGCGGTGCCGAAGATCGCAGGAGAAATCAGGCGTTTCCTCCGGGACGACGGTGCGGTAAAGGTAAGCAGGGGACTCAAGGAGAAAGCGTTTGCCGTGCGTTCCGCGCGGACCGCCCTGGAGCAGCGTCTCGGGAGAGAGCCCCGGCTCTCCGAATTGAGCGAGGAGACAGGCCTCGCTCCGGAGGAGATAGCCGAGGCCGAAAACGCCTCTGCGCCGACGGCATCTCTGAACCGGGCGAACGGCGAGGACGGAGCCGCGCTGGAGGATATGCTGAGCGATATCGGGCAGGAGGAAAGACTGATAGAGTATGTTTCGCTCAGAGAGGCCATAGCCTCGCTTCCCGAAAAGGAAAGATCGGTGATCGCGCTGCGGTACTACAGGGGACTGACGCAGGACGATACGGCGAAGATCATGAAAGTATCGCAGGTGCAGATATCGCGCATGGAAAGAAAAGCGGTGGAAAGACTGCGAAGCTATCTTGTATGACAGCCTCGTTTGTTGTAAAATCAAATCCGGAAAAGAACAACATCCAGAGGTAGTATGATGACCGAATTTGAAAAGAGATATATCGACGTCAGAAAAAAGATCATTGAGCATGATTTCGCCCGCCTCAATCCCGAGCAGAGAAAAGCGGTAATGAGCACGGAGGGTCCGCTGCTCATACTTGCCGGGGCGGGGAGCGGGAAAACCACCGTGCTTATAAACCGCATCGCGTGCATTTTGAAATACGGCAGAGCCGCGGACAGCGATGAGATACCCGCGTATGCCGACGAGCGGGATCTTGAGTTTCTCGAAAACTACAGCCGCCTTTATTCGCCCGAGGACAGGGAACGGGCGGAGGAGCTGTGCTCGGTGGACCCCGCCGAGCCATGGCAGGTAATAGCGATCACGTTTACCAACAAAGCCGCCGGAGAGCTTGTTTCAAGGCTTGATAAAATGCTCGGCGGCAGGTCCGGCGAGGTCTGGGCGTCTACCTTCCATTCGGCCTGCGTCAGAATACTCAGGAGAGACGTCAAGTCTCTCGGATTATTCAGCGGGAATTTTACGATATACGATACGTCGGACAGCACGAGCCTTATGAAGCACATAATGCGCGAGGCGGATATCGACGAAAAGAAATACGCTCCGAGAGCGGTGCTTTCGGCTATAAGCGCCGCCAAGGACGCCATGCTCACGCCGGAGGAGTATATGCGCTCCGCGGGGATAGATCCGTGGAAAAAGACGGTCGCGGAGCTGTGGGGAGAATACAGAAAACGTATGATCCAGGCCGACTCCATGGATTTTGACGATCTGATACTGTATACCGTAACACTGTTTGAACGCTGTCCGGACGTGCTTGAATACTACAGGCGTCGTTTCAGATACGTTCTGGTGGACGAGTATCAGGATACCAACATGCTGCAGTATAAGCTCATAAGCCTGCTGAGCGGAGGTCACAGAAATATCTGCGTNNGTCGGCGACGACGATCAGGGCATATATAAATTCCGCGGCGCGAGCATAGAGAACATACTCGGCTTTGAGAGCCAGTATGCCGACGCGCGCGTTATAAAGCTCGAACAGAATTACCGCTCCACGTCCACCATACTTCAGGCGGCAAACGCCGTGATACGCGTAAACTCCCAGAGAAAAAACAAGGAACTGTGGACAGACAACGAAAAGGGAGGCCCCGTTACCCTTTATACGGCCATGAGCGAAAACGACGAGGCGCAGTATGCGGCGTCGTGTATCCTCAGCGGGCATACCGAGGGCGAAAAATGGAGCGATTACGCCGTTTTGTACCGCATAAACGCGCTGTCCAACCGTTTGGAATATGCCATGAAGCGCAACGGCATACCTTACAGGGTATACGGCGGCATGCGTTTTTACGACCGCGCCGAGATCAAGGACATGCTTGCCTATCTGTGCGTGATAAACAATCCCGACGACGAGCTGAGACTGCGCAGGATAATCAACAATCCTCCGAGGGGCATAGGCGACACGACGATCGAAAAAGCCTCTGCCATTGCGGAGCGTGAGGGAAAAAGCCTTTATCGGGTCCTGTCGGAATGCGGGGACTACTCCGAGCTCCGTACCGCGTATTCAAAAATCAAGGCGTTTACCGATATGATCGAGGAACTGCGGGCGGCAAAAACGGATACGCTTGACGAGCTGTATGATCGCCTTGTAAGACTCAGCGGGTATATGACCATGCTCGAGGCAAAGGAAACGCAGGAAAATATCACGCGCGCGGAAAACATTTCAGAGCTGAAAACCAATATCATCAGCTTTGTCAGAGAACGCGGAGGAGTGTGCACACTTGCCGACTTCCTTGACGAAATGGCACTGTACAGCGATACCGACTCCATGGACGGCGACGACTGCGTCGCGCTGATGACCATACACAGCGCCAAGGGGCTTGAATTTCCGAACGTTTTTATTGTCGGAGCCGAGGACGGTATATTTCCCGGACTCAAGGCCATCGGCGAGCAGGATGAGATAGAGGAAGAGCGGCGCTTGTGCTACGTGGCGATCACGAGGGCGAAACGCAGACTGTGGATCACCAACGCGCGGCAGAGAATGCTGTTCGGAAGGACCCAGAGCAACACGGTGTCGCGTTTCATAAAGGACATACCGGACGAGCTTCTCGATAAGCGCGGCGCGGCACAAACGTCATATTCCTATTCCGCGCCAGATAAGCCTTACGCCTCGGCGCGGACTGAAAACCGCGCGAGATATATGGGAGGATATTCCTCCGGAGGCGCCAGACCGGAATACAGCGTCAAGTCAAGGACGGCGCCGTCCGCTCCCCGTCCCGCTCCGATAAGCCTTGACTATAAGGCGGGGGAAAGCGTGATCCATAAGGCCTTCGGAAAGGGCATGATACTGTCGGCAAAAAAAATGGGTCCGGATATGGTAGTGGAGATCGCGTTTGAGAAAGAGGGCACCAAAAAGCTGATGATATCCTCAGCGGGAAGATATCTGACGAAGATCGGAAAATAAAATAAGTAACGCGCGGCGACGCCCCCGAGTATAATAGTATGACAGACTATTATGCTCGGGGGTGTTTTTATGAGATTCAACAGCCGAAAAACCGGTATGCTGGCGATAGTGCTGGGCGTCGCGGTGCTGCTTGCCGCGCTGCTCCCGTCAAGACTCTGGCCGATTTTGGCCGGCTCGGCGCTGATAGCCGCGGGAATATGCATAGGTAAAGGATGCTGACGCCAGGAAACGGAGGCATAAACCCTCAAAACGCGCCATAAGCTTTACCAGGGCGCCGCCTGGCTGATGCCGTGCGTAAATGCCTGAGACGAGCATATGAGGAGAGGATACGGTGGAAATCAATTTCGAAACTGAGAAATTCAGGTATTACAGCAGGCTTTACTGCTCCGACGTCATTCACGAGGAGACGAGCGAAATGATAGTTCCCGATACCATGCCGGACGTGCGTTCCGTTGCGGACTCCGACGGCATGGTATTCATGAGAAGCAAGGAGGCGCAGAACGGACGTTTTTTGATCAGCGGAGTAACGGAGCTGTTCGTGCTCTATGAGCCCGAGGGGGAGAGCGGCCTGCGAAGGCTTTCGCTTCAGGCGCCGTTCAGCTTTTCGTGCGCCTGCCCGGGACTGACGACGCTCGGACGCATTTCGGCAGCGGTGCGCCTGAGCGGCGTTGAGGTCAGAATGATCAATTCAAGAAAGCTGCTGCTGCGCTGCGAGCTTTACGTATCGGCGGCCGCATATCTTCCGCAGGAAATAAAATACATTCCTTATTCCGAAAACGCCGATCGGACGCTTGAACTGCTGAAAAGCGAATATGAGCTTTTTCCGGTCACCGACGTGACGGAAAAAACCTTCGGCATTTCCGAAACAAGCCAGCTCCCGGCTTCAAAACCGCCGCTCGGACAGATCATAAAAACGCGCGTGCGCTTTGCCGAAGAGGAGTCGGAATGCATAGGCAGCAGGCTTATCGTAAAGGGCAGCGCGTACGTTGCGGCGGTCTATACCTCGTCCGACAGCGGCGAAATCCACAGCACGGAATTCAGAACTCCGTTTTCGGTAATGATAGAAACGGACGGCGAGTGCGACGGGGCCGAATTCGACAGCATGATCATGCTTACCGGATGCAGCGTCACGGCAAATGAGAGCGGGGAGCTTGCGGCGGAAATAGCCGGCGTAGTGCAGACAACGGTTTGCTCGAGAAAGAGGATCGTTTGCGTGTCGGACGCCTACAGCGTAAATTACAACGCCGATACGGTCATCGAAAAAGTGCCGGTCGAAAAAAACGGAGCCTGTGAAAAATGCGGGGAAACGCTCCGACTGACGGCGGAGCATGCGAAAAGCATTAAGAGCGTTATCGACTGCCGCGGCGGGATATCAAGGCCGAGAGAGGAAAACGGCTCATTCAGGGCCGAGGCTTCCGTCCGTATTATTTGCGCCGATGAAAGCGGAAAGCTTACCGTGCTGAGCGCCGGAAAAGAGTGGAAGGGGCCCGCGGGATCGTACGCCCTTGAAACGGGAGAGATATACGTAACGCAGTCTCCCGAAGGCGCAGAGGCGCGTATACCGCTTTCGTATCTGCGTCCGTCGTCGGAAAAAACGGAGCTGACGATACTCACCGGGGCAGAGCTGGACGAGGAAAAAAGGCGGAGCAGAGACGGCGTGCCGTCGGTAACGGTTTTCAGAGCGGCCGAGGGAGACAGCATATGGAGCCTGGGAAAACGCTTCGGGACGTCTCCGGATGAGATAAGGGCCGCGAACGGAATGGAGAGCGGCGGCGAGATAAAGCCGGGACAGCTTATTCTGATATCAAAGCAGAGATAAACTCTTGAAATCACGCCCGTGATGTTGTATCATTATGAAAAGTTATGATCCGGCGGCAGAGCAGCCTGCGCCGGTCCGGGGCGAGGCTTCCGCGCCGCGCCTGTTACTCAAGATACAACAGGGGAGGATAATCCTATGTCGGGACATTCCAAGTGGCATAACATACAGAAAACAAAGGGCGCTCAGGACGCGAAAAGGGCTCAGGCTTTCACAAAGATCGCCAGAGAGATGATCGTTGCCGTCAAGGAAGGCGGGAGCGGCGACCCGGCAAACAACTCGCGTCTGGCGGCCGTCGTTGCGAAAGCCAAGGCGGCAAACATGCCGAATGACAACATCAAGCGCACCATAGAAAAAGCCCTCGGCTCCGGCAATACCGACAGCTTTGAGAGCGTTACTTACGAAGGCTACGGCCCCAGCGGCGTGGCGGTCATCGTCGAAGCGATGACCGATAACCGCAAACGCACCGCCTCGGAGGTCAGACACTATTTTGACAAGTACGGCGGCAACATGGGCGCGGAGGGCTGCGTATCGTGGTCCTTTGATAAAAAGGGCGTCATCGTCATAGACAACGAGGACGGCGACATAGACGTTGACACGCTTGAAATGGACGTACTCGAGTTCGGCGGAGACGATCTGCAGAGCGACGGGCAGGTATTTGAGGTATATACGGATCCCGATCTGTTCCCGACGGTGAGCGGAGAGCTGGATAAAAAGGGCTATAAGCTGCTGTCGGCCCAGGTCGAAATGGTCCCGCAGAATTATATTTCCCTGGAGTCCGAGGACGATATCAAGAACATGCAGAAGATGC
>DBWE01000082.1:10558-12820 GCA_002308315.1 Clostridiales bacterium UBA1246
AACGTCTGGCACAACTGGGAAGACGCGGAGTGAAATATCTCGCGCAGCAAGAGGCAATCTGCTGAAAAACGGCGCCTTGTCTGATTTGACAGGGCGTCGTACTGCTGTGAAAGGACGATACTGATGGCGGATTACGTTATGAACACCGAAGGCAAATACGGCGTACAGATAGTTCAGGAGCATGACAAACGTTTCACCGGTCCGTCGCCCTTTAATGAAATATACAAGCAGTGGGGCAGGCGACTGCTCTATATAGACGAGCATGTCGTGCCCGGAGCATTCCAGATGAACACGACCTGGTACGTCAACGCGCCGGACTTTGATCCGCTGCCGTATCACGAGGAGCATATCCATGATTTTGACGAAATGATAGGCTTTCTTGGCTCCGATCCCACCGATAAATACGATCTCGGCGGGGTGATCGAGATCGGCATCAACGGCGAAAAGCACCGCCTTACAAAAAGCTCGATCATTTTTATCCCCGGCGGTATGAAGCATCTGCCTCTGACAATTTTGGAGCTGCGCCGCCCGATACTGCATTTCTCCGTTTCCATGAGCGGAGAATATTCCCTCAGGCTGACAGATGACGCCGCGTCACATCCGGCAGGGGAAAAGAACGAATAACGGGACTCAAATGAAAAGTCGGCTTTCCGAAAAAGAAAGCCGGCTTTTTTTCTGCGCATATTCATGAACTGAAGCAGTTCGTCATTATCACATAAAAAAAACTTTGAAATTGTTTAATATGCAGAATTATGAAACCCTGCTTGACAAAAATATATTTGATATTATTATTATTTATGAAGAGATAAATAATTATTATAAAAAGCGATCGCTGTTTTCGGGAGAAGAAGGGAGACAAGGATAACATGGAAACGAGACAGGCGGGCATAAAACTCGCTGAAGCCGTGAAGCAGGCTGCGTCCAGGATCGAAGCCATGCCGGCCGTTCCCGACGTCGTAGGCTGCGGGATATGCGCGTGGAAGGGACTGAACTATGAGAGCCTCGCGGAGCATTACAAAACCGAGCATCCCGGCTGCATCATCCCGGTAATACTTAATCTTACCGTCAACGGTAAAGCCTGCCGGATCATTATTGAACCGCAGCAGACTTTGAAAGAGGTGCTCCAGTTCAAACTCGGCCTTACCGGAGCAAAGCAGATGTGCGACCGGGGAACCTGCGGATCATGTACGGTGATCAAAGACGGAAGGACCATCCTTTCCTGCAATACTCTTGCCGCCGACTGTGAAGGCGCAAGCATAGAAACGGTTGAGGGGATAGCGGTCAATCCGCGCTGGAAGCCCCTTATTGACGCGTACTGCAAATGGGACGCGATGCAGTGCGGGTACTGCACGCCCGGCTTTTTGGTAAAATCCAAGGCGCTGCTCGAGAAAAATCCGCATCCCACTGTGGAAGAGATAAATAAAGCGCTCAGCGGCAATATCTGCATCTGCGGAACATATCCGAGACATGCACAGGCGATAACGGAAGCGGCGGAGCTTGTTTCGGCGCTTGCGGAAGGAGGCGGCAACTGATGGCGGATACGATCGGAGCAAACGGATTGCGCGAGGATTTTAAGGTTGTAGGCAAAGCCAATATCCCCGGAATTGCGTCATATGCAATGGCCGCGGGCGTGGCAAAATACGGTGCGGATTACGTTTATCCCGACATGCTTTACGCGAAGATACTTCGCTGCCCCTACGCACACGCACGCGTAATATCCATCGACGAAACGGAAGCACTGAAAATTCCCGGAGTGCTCGACGTGGTCAAGTGGGACGATCCGATTTTTGATGAGATCACTCAAAATCCCATGGCGAACGGCCCGCGCCCGCACTACCTCATGAATGAGGCATATTTTGAGGGCGAAGAGGTAGGCTGCATTGTGATCGCCGAGAGCGAGACGCTCTGCGAGGAAGCCATGAAGGCGCTCAGGATAGAGTGGGAGGTGCTCCCGTTTATAATCGACATCCGCAAAGGTCTCGACAAAAGCCTTGAAAACATCCGCGGTCCCGAATGGGAGCCGTTTGAGAAGGCGTATTATCAGCCGCAGCCCGATTGGGTGACAAGAGACGGTTACCGTCTGATGACGAGATACTATCCGGAAGATCCACCAAGGGAAGGCAATGTGAGCTATAACTTCAAAATCGACGGTGATCTTGAGGCGGGCTGGGAGGACGCCGATTTCACGCTGGAGTATGACGTAAACGTTAACGATATCAACGTGACCTCGCCGAATCCGTACGCTTCGGTGGCGTATTGGGA
>DBWE01000060.1:0-881 GCA_002308315.1 Clostridiales bacterium UBA1246
GCGATCATGATGGGCGGGAAGGGGGAGTTGTCGTAGCTTTTGATTATGGCGGCGCTGTCGTCGCTGACGCGTCTTGCCATCATGTCGGGGCCCTCAAGGTCGTTGCCGAACTTCGGGGCGGCAAGGCAGAGCCGGCGTATCTCCTCGCCGCGCTCGCCGGAAAAGTCGCTGTCAAGCGCGTCCATGAGCTCGTCCATGGTGAGCTTTTTTTCGTCGAATACCAGATACTTTACGGCGTAAAGCGCGTCGGAGGCGTCGATTATGCCGCGGTCGCCTATGCCCTGCAGAGTGTGCTCGGGGTCCGCGTCCACGGTATCGCGTCCCGCGTCCATGCAGAACTGCAGCCCGAGGACCGAGATGAGCGGCAGGCGGATATAATCCTTTTCGATGCGCCGGGCGATATTGCCCAGTCGGAAGCAGCCGTGGCTTATATGACGGTGCTGGCGCAGAAAAGCGCCGTAAAGCTGCTCGAAGCTGTCGAAGGTGCGCGGGTCTCCGGTGGGCAGTCCGGTCTGCCTGCCGTTTATATCAAGACCGTTGTGCAGCGCGAGATGCAGGCAGCCCGCCACGTTGAAGGCGCCGAGTCCGTGGGCGCCGGTATGCTCGGCCTTGGTGGGGATGCAGGGATACACGCAGCCGAGCCCCGCCCATTCCACCGCGTCGGAGTAGGGTATGCCGTCGCTGACGTAGTGGGCGACGACCGCGTCGTCGTTTTCGAACAGGGGGATGCCGCCGCGAGTTTCCATGTTGGTGCGTATGGCCTTTTTCATCAGCCAGTCCGGAGTGACGCGGCTCCATTTCAGCCCGACGGTGGGGGAGGAGAGCTTCAGCAGGCCGACCATGTGCAGTATGAGATAGCTCAGCTCGTTGCTCATGTCGGT
>DBWE01000060.1:1002-3625 GCA_002308315.1 Clostridiales bacterium UBA1246
GCCCGCGCCGCGGTCAGAACGCCGCTCTCGATATCGCGCATGAAAAACGGATAGAGATACCGGTCTGCGCGGCCCCAATGGGGATTGCCGTGCATCGGGTGCTCGGATATCTTGGCAAGACCGCAAAGGCTCATGAGCTGCAGCGCCTCGCGGAAGGAGCCCGGCGGGTTTTCCGGGACGCGGCGGCATACGCGCGCGATTTCCCGAAGCTCGCCGGCGCGTCCGGGATCGGTCTCTGCGGCGGCTTTTTCCTCGGCAAGCACCGCGTAGCGTTCGCCGACGCGGATGACCGCGCGCAGCACGATGACCGCGCTTTCCCAGAAATACGCTTTTGAAATGTCGGTGTCCGTTCCGGCACGGAATTCGGCAAGNNTGCGCCTCGGCCTCGGCGATATACCCGCCCAGGCCGACGGAGAGTATCTTATCCCAGTTCAGCGCGGTGGTGACCTGGCCGAAGACGGCGGCGTCGAGCGAGGGGTCCTTCAGCTTGGCGTCCTCCATGTCCCTGCCGAAGGAACCGACGGCCTTCTCCCACGCCTTGTAGGAGAGGTCCGGCGCGGTCTTTCCGCCGAAAAGACGCGCGGCCTGGCGCAGGATACCGAGCGTTTCTCCGTCAAGGAGCACGCTCGCGTCCATGGTGGCGTCCACGCGGCCGTCGTCGTTCCATATGGCGGGAATGTAATCCCCGCAGATATCCATTGCGGTGGCGCAGCCGAGCACGGAGGGCGTGGCCCGCCCGACGATAAGATCGAAGGGCAGTATGTCTATCGGCATGTGATCGAGCACGTGAGCGAGAAGCTTGGCCCGGCGTATCTCAAGATCCTCGCCCTCGGTAGAGCGCCAGGACTCCATGGCAAGACGCTGCCGGTCCCCGTGTATGCGCCACTCCGCGTTCCGGACGGCCTCGCGCCACGCGCGGTTGGAAGGGCTCAGCTCTATGGCGTCTATTTCTTTAAGAAGCTCCGGATTGATATTCATGGTCCTGTTCTCCTCAATAATATATGTGTATCCCGGAACGTCACGCGTTGGGCAAAGCGGCCTCTCCGGGACGCAGAAACGCCGCGAAATCGGCGGCGAGCGGAGAAATATGTCCGCGGCGCCAGGCCGACTCCACGCGCCCGTGAAAAGCGCGCTTGACCGGAAGATAGGCTATGCTCGCCTCCTCCGCGTCGGAAAGCACCATTTTGCTGTCTATGGAGAAGCCGCCGTCGCGGCAGATAAGCGTCGCCAGCATGGAGTACGAGCCGGCGTAACGCACGTCTCCGGGAACTATGCCGTAATCTCCGCAGATCTCCTCGGCGCGCCGGCGCTGTACCGGAGACTCGAGAAACAGCGTTTTCCCGTTCAGCGCGTCCACTCCGGCGTCCGAAAGGGAGAGAGGGACGAGGAAAAACACGGGATATTCGCACATGAAGAGCGTTTCGAATTCCTCGGGCGGGATGAGCTCGGAGTCCCGCGTCATGATAAGGTCAAGCTCTTCGCACAGAAGCTTTCTGCGCAGGGAGTAGGCGTCGTAGCGCTCAAGCTCGATACGCACCTCGGGGTGCCGGAGCCTGTATGCCTGTATCTGTTCCTGCGCGACGAGATAAATGACCTCGCGGTTAAGGCTGCCTATGCGCAGCGTGTCGGACGGATCGAAACGCTTGCGGTTCAGTATGCCCTCCACGCTTACGCGGAAGCGGTGATATTCAAAGTCGAGCCGGGAATACAGCTCCTTGCCCTCGTCGGTAAGCCTGACGCCGCGGTTGGTGCGGAAGAAAAGGGGGCTGCCGTAATCCTTTTCGATCCTGGAGATGGTCTTGCTCAGCGCGGGCTGGCTGATATACAGCTCAGCCGCGGCTTTGGAAATGTTCTGATACTTGGCGGCGCAGAGAAATACTTCGATCTGCCGCATGTTGATATCTGCCATATCCGACCGACCTTTCAGCTATAACTATATGTTGCAGCTATTATAACACCCCTGTAAACGAAAGTCACTCGGCCAGGTATAGTATTATTTCATATCTGGAACGGTTGACGGTAGCGGAGTAATGGGATATCATTGACTCAGGTAATAAAACCGTAAAAATACCCCGCTCTTTCCCGACGGCGAGCACGAAAACCGAGTTCCGGTACCCGCGATTTGTTATAGCACGAGCCGCGGCGGATATTCCGGAATAACGGTCTGCTATAATCACATGCGCACTTGACTATAAGTTGATTTCGGGAGGTAATCGCCATGTATGAAATTGACCGCTCTCTTCTGGAGCAGATAGACGCGCTTGAACTGAGCGAGAGAAACAAGGCCTGGCGCGCGGCCATGAAGGCGGCGCCCTGGCGGGTATACGTGGACCGCGAGCGTCTTACCGTGGAGTCCTGGCGCGAGACCGAGGGCGACGATCTTGAGATCCGTATCGCGAAAATGCTTAAAAAGGTCATGGACAACGTACCCATAAAGATCCATCCCTTTGACGAGATCGTCGGCCGTCCCACGACCGGCGTCATCGGTTGCCAGACGGCGATCAACGTCTGCGGCGATTACATCCGCGATATCTGGAACGACGACGGCGTGATCGGCGTAACGCTGGACGCGTCCGCCGTGCTCGATAAGGAAGAGCTCGAAGTCCTGCGCGAGGCGGTACGC
>DBWE01000060.1:3693-4222 GCA_002308315.1 Clostridiales bacterium UBA1246
AAGCTGCGCGATCCCGGGCTTCAGAACGGAATAACCGGACAGAGCACCTCCGCTCTCGACTGGCCCAATATCCTTCCCGCGGGACTTAAGAAATATATCGAACGCTGCCGGGAGCATATAGACGATTATATCGCCGCCGGAGGCACTGACGTGAATAAGGTATATTTCTGGAAAGCCGCGATGATCGTCCTGCAGGCCACGATAGACCATTCCAAACGCTATGCCGCGCTTGCCCGCGAAATGGCCGCCGCCGAGAGCGATCCCGCCGAGAGGGCAAGGCTTGAAAAAATAGCCGAGACCTGCGAATGGGTCCCGGAAAATCCTCCGCGCACCTTCCGCGAGGCCCTGCAGTTCATGGAAATGTGCTCTCTGGCCAAGATGTTCGAGAACCCCATNNCAGCCACTGGGCGCGCGCCGACCAGTACCTTTACGGATACTTCAAAAAGGATCTTGCCGACGGCGTGCCGCTGGAGCAGCTCGCCTCTGCTCTCGCCGACATGATAGGCCGCTGGGGCACGCAGACCTTCGT
>DBWE01000078.1 GCA_002308315.1 Clostridiales bacterium UBA1246
GTTCTTATAGGTTCCGTCTGCTATATCAGTATACCACAGCGGGATAGAGGTTACAAGGATGCAGAATTATATTGAGGTACTGAACCATTAAGGATTTCCCTCTTGTCGACAAAGTCCTGCGGACTTTATCGACAAAAGAGCCGCACTGCGCTTCGCGCACTCGCTTGCGCTCGCACGCGCGCTCCGTGAGCAGCCGGGCGGCATTGATTTTAATGCGCTTAAAGCGTCGTCCTTTGGCCCTTTTCCGCTTTTTCGCTCTAGACAGGCGACAGCCTGCCTTCAATCTAAAAAGCGGAAAATACCTCAAACTACTTGCTTTAAGTCCACAGGAGTTTTGACGGAGCAGATTTTCATCAAGACAAGAAAGACACCGAAGGGAATACTTTGTGTATTCTCAAGGGGGCTGACGCAGTATTGGTGGAAATCTGCCGGTCAAAACCGCATCCAAATCGATGTCGACCGGCTGATTTCGCCGAAAAAAAGGGTTTCCGGCAAAAATTCATTATATATTCAAAATCGAAGCCCAACGAAGTGGGTTCGATTTTGGGAGGAAGGGCAACGGAGCGATACATAGTTTTCGCTGCGCGGCAGCAAAAACGGCGTGAGCGCAGTTTGCCCTGACGAGGGCGTGAACTCTGCGAGGCTGAAAGAGTAATACCGCTGTTTTTTTACACTTTGCCCACAGTCCGAGACAGCCCGTCCGGCATTTATGGGCCGGGCGGGCTGTCCGTGTGTTATTCTTTTTTCCGCGGGAAGGCTTACACCATTCCGCAGGCCTTTTTGCGGCTGTACTCGTACAGCTCTTCCATATAGGGTCTGGTAAGGATGCTGGAGGCGCTGAAATTGACCAGGCAGGGCTTGCCGGGCTTCATGAAGCGGTCCACGAACTCGCGGGCCTTCTGTCTGATCTCCTTCTCGGTGAGCTTGTCGGGCTCGAACATCTCGGGCATGACGCCTATGATGATCTTGTCGCCGAACTCGTCGTATTCCTTCCAGGTGTCGTTCATGGGCTGGGGATTCCAGCTGTCCCAGCCGGCCTTGATCATGTTGGGCACCTGCTTATAGTTGTTGCCGCAGCTGTGCAGATCGCAGAACTTGCCCTTGCTGTGCAGGAAATCGGTGACGCGGCGCATATAGGGCACTATCATTTCTTCCGCGACGGCGGGCGCGAAGAAGGTCTCCTTCTGAGATCCCCAGTCGTCATGGATGCAGAAAAGGTCGATCTCCGGGAAAGCCTTTATGGCGCAGTCGAGCATGGTTATGTACATGTCGCTGAGCCTGTCGAAGAACTTCTTGACGGCGTCCTTCTGTTCTTCGTCTATCAGGGCCATGATGGCGCCCTCGAAGTCCATGAAGGAGATGAGCCTCTCGTACCAGCCGTTGAGCACCCACATGCAGTTGGCGTTTTCGGGCCTGAGGAACACGCCGCGGTTGGCCTTGGCCGAGCCCTCCCAGTCCCACTTGGTGGGGTCGGGGAAAACGATCTTGTCCTCGATCTCGTTCGCGTCCTCGATATAGGGCTTGCCCGGACGGACCATCGAGCCGCCGACCTTTTCGATGTATTCCCATTCGATGCCGAACATATCCGGTCCGCCGTAGTCCTTGGCGCTGAGGCCCTTGAACATATTCGCGTCGAAAATGAAGCCGCGGGCTATGTTGTCCGGGTTCACCATCGGGCTGAACATGCTGGTGTCCGAGCCGGTCATCTGCCAATAGGGCTCTCTGTTGTACATGGCGAGGACGGCCTCACGCTTCGTTACGGGATAATTGAAGCTGACCATGCCTCCCATCATGCCCATGCCTCCGAAGGCCGGAGCCTGCGGGGCCTCCAGCTCTTTGGGGTCAAATTTCGGTACTGCCATGATTTTCCTCCCTTTTTATACAATCTTTATGCGTTGATAATACTCCGAATTTGGTAAGTTTGCAACATGATTTTGCATGATCCCTCAATCGATCCCCGAGAGGATATCCGCAAGGCTGGAGCCGCTGCCGAGGATAACGGTCTTGTCTTCCCCGCTCATCGCCTCTTCCGCCGCGGAAAGGGACTTCATGAAGGTATAAAATTCTTTCTTGTCGTCGTTGTCGTAAGCCTCGGCGAGCATGCGCATATACTCGCTCTCGCCCTCGGCCTCGAGCTGGGCCGCCGTGGCTTTGGCGTTCGACACGATGATATTCACCTGCTTGTCGACCTCGTTGCGTATCAGCGACGCCTCGTATTCGCCGTTGGCCGTGTAGGCCGCGGCCATCTGCCGCCGCTCGGATATCATGCGCTCGTACACCGCGTTTTCGTTGGACTCGGGCAGATCGAAGCGCTTTATCTTGACGTCTACCACGTTTATGCCGTAGTTTTCCGCAAGAGCGCCCACGCTCGTGGCTATGCCGGCGTAGATATCGTTGCGCTCGGAGGCATCGTCCTCGTTGATGATGTCCGCCTGGGTAAGCGTGCCCATGACGTTTTTCAGAGCGTTGTAGGTTATGGCGTCCAGCCTTTCCTCGGCCACGGTCCTGTTGCCGAGGGTCTGGTAAAAGAGCTTGGGATTGTCTATTTTCCACAGCACGTAGCTGTCCACGGTCATGTTCTGCTTATCCGACGTGAACACCTCGGAGGGCGGGATATCGTAGAGCATGATCGCCTTCTGGAAATACTTTACGCTGTCGAGGAAGGGCATTTTGAAATACAGCCCCGCCTCGGTATGAGTATCGATTATCTTGGAGAAACGCACGATGCACGCGAACTCGTTCTCCTGCACGGTAAAAACGGAATTGAGCGCGAGTATTATCAGCGCCAGCAGCACTACGACGATGATCGTCGTTCTGAGCTTAATTTTCAATGAACGCGCCTCCTTCCGTGCTCTCCGAGCCGACCTGCGCGAAGCTTTCCAGCGGCAGCATCGCGTCCACGCCGCTTCCGCCGGCGTCGATATACAGTCTTACCGAGGGCAGTATCTTCGCTATGGTCTCGTAATACATACGGGTCTTCGTTATATCCGGATCGCGGGCGTACTGCTCATACATCGCGCTGAACATGGCCACCTGCTCGACCGCCTCGTTGATGCGCGCCTGCTTGAGGTATTCCGCGTTCTGTATCAGCGCGTCCGCCGAAGCCTGCGCCGCGGGTATCATGGAATTCTGATAGGCCGTAGCCTCGTTCACCACGGTCTCGGCCTGCTGCTTTGCCGTTTCCACCGCCTTGAACGCCTCCGTTACCTGAGACGTGGGCGGCTCGGAATCCTGTATCTTTATTTCCACCAGCTTCAGACCGATATCGTATTCGCTCAGAACGTCGGTCACCAGCTCCTTGACCTGCATCTGGATATGCTCCTTGCCGTCGGTCAGCACGCTGTCCACGCCCGTGGAGCCCACGACGTTCCTGACCTGGCTCTGTATCAGATTGCGCAGTATCAGCTCGGGCTCGTAGGAGCTGAAAAGATACTTGACGGGGTCCGAGACCTTGTACTCGATGAAGAACTCCACGTTGACTATGTTATAGTCGCCGGTTATCATCCTTCCCTCGTCCTCGACGGTCCTGTAGCCGTCCGACGCCGAGGCGTCGGTCCGGTAGCCCAGCTCTATGGACTGGTATACGTTGACCTCCACCTTTTTCGCCTTCTGTATCCCGAAGGGCAGCTTGAAATGCACGCCCGCCTCGGTCACTCCCGTCACCTTGCCGAAGGTCGTGACGACCGCCTGGTGCTTGTCGTCCACCGTATACCAGCATGTGAATATCAATATGATCAGCAGGAAAATGATAATGCCCGGGATGATCGCCTGTTTCAAATTTATTCTCACGACGCAGCTCCTTTCTGTTGTTTGTGCCGCAATTATATGATAAAATCTAAAAAAAAGCAATATATCGGTCCCGCCCGGCGCGGCCCGGTATGTGCGGCGAAAGGAGCAGCCCCATGGGCGTATACAAAAATTTCAAAGCGGTGATATACTGCACCGCGCAGAACATGGTAAGCATCACCGAGGAAGCTCTTCTGCGTCAGCTGGAGTTCTTCCGCCGCTACGTCGGCTGCGACAAGGTCTATCTCGAGCCTTACCGCGACGGACTTATGATACCCGACGAGCAGCTCAATATGCTCAAGCGAGTGTTTAAGGAAAACGGCGTAGAGGTCTCCGGCGCAATAACCACCACCTGCGCCGACCTCAGCCCCGAGGACGCCTTCAAGCAGCGCATGGGCGGCACTTACTGCTACTCAAACGAAGCCATGCGCGCCTTCCTCGTGAAAACCGTCGCCTACACCGCAGCCCATTTTGACGAATTCATCATCGACGACTGGTT
>DBWE01000109.1:0-227 GCA_002308315.1 Clostridiales bacterium UBA1246
CTCTTCCCCGGCCTCGATCTGCCGTGGAAAAACGTATCCAACGCCGCGCCCGGAGACGTCGCCGGCACCCCCCTGGGCGAGCTGATGACCCTCGGCTTCGTCATACAGGAGCTCGGATTGTATCTTGACACTCACCGCACGGACAGGGAAGCCCTGGACATGTACAACGAATACGTAAAGCTTTATAATACCGGCGCCGAAACCTACGTGCGGCGCTACGGTCCGCT
>DBWE01000109.1:287-411 GCA_002308315.1 Clostridiales bacterium UBA1246
GAAAGGAGAGCCGACTGATGTTCATATACGAAAAAAAGCTTCAATACCCCGTAAGGATCGCCAACACCAATCCCCGTCTCGCCTCGATAATAATCAGTCAGTACGGAGGCCCGGACGGCGAGCT
>DBWE01000109.1:430-4329 GCA_002308315.1 Clostridiales bacterium UBA1246
CTCGGCGCTTCCCTGCGCTATCTCAGCCAGCGTTTTTCCATGCCCTATCCCGAGCTGAAGGGCCTGCTTACCGATATCGGCACCGAAGAGCTGGGACACCTTGAAATGATAGGCGCCATAGTCCACCAGCTTACCCGCAGTCTCACCGAGGAGCAGATACGCACCGCCGGCTTTGACGCCTATTTCACCGACCACACCGCCGGAGTGTATCCGACGGCCGCCTCCGGCTTTGCGTGGAGCGCGGCGAGCATGCAGGTAAAGGGCGACGTGATCGCCGACCTGACCGAGGACCTTGCCGCCGAACAGAAAGCCCGCGTGACCTATGACAACATCCTTCGCCTCAGCGACGACCCGGACGTGAACAACGTCATCCGCTTCCTGCGCGAACGCGAGATAGTCCATTACCAGCGTTTCGGCGAGGGCCTGCGTCTTGCGCAGGAAAAGCTCGACCAGCGCAATATCTACGCCTTCAATCCCTCCTTCGACCGCTGAGCGCCCGCCCGGCGCGAAGCATCGCAGGAGTGGAAAAAAACAGGCTGCCTCGGCAGCCTGTTTGAGCTTGTCGATAAAGTCCTTCTGACTTTATCGGCAAAAGAGCGGCGCTGCGCTTTTCGCACAGCGCCGCCGCGGGGCGTCAGCTTTCGTAATCCTTCACGGCTTTTTTAAGCTCGTCTATTATGCCTATCTTCTGCGGGCATGCCCCCTCGCACTGTCCGCAGGCCACGCAGTCCGAGGGCCGGCCTCCCTGCATCAGCGCAAGCTGATAGGCCATTTTTGCCCCCTTCGGGTCTCCGTAGACCAGCTCCGTGTTCCGCGCGGCGAAGACCTGCGATATCGAGATATTCATCGGGCAGTCCTTTTCGCAGTATCTGCAGGCGGTGCAGGGAACGCCCGGACGGGCCTTCAGCGCCTCCAGCGCTCTGTCGATCAGTCCGCGCTCCCGTTCATCCAGAGGCCGGAACGGCTTCATGAATTTCAAATTCTGCTTCATCTGCTCCGTGTCGGACATGCCGCTGAGCACGGTTATGACCCCGTCCAGGGACGCTGCGAAGCGCAGCGCCGCGTCCACCGGCTCCGTCCCTCCGTCCCGGAAGATCTTCTGTACTTCTGCCGGAAGATTGGCGAGGGTGCCGCCCTTCACGGGCTCCATGACTATCACGGCCTTTCCGTGCTTCCTTGCCGTCTCCCAGCAGAGACGCGACTGTACCGCATTGTCCTCCCAGTCCGCGTAGTTTATCTGCAGCTGAACGAAATCCGCCTCGGGATGCTCCGTAAGCACTTTGTCCAGCACGTCCGCCGTATCGTGGAAGGAAAAGCCCGCGTGACGGATGAGCCCCTCGGCCTTTTTCTCCCGGACGAAGTCCCATATCCCGAATTCGTCAAAAACCTTTTTGCGGGTCTCGCTCACGTTGTGCAGCAGGTAAAAGTCGAAATATCCCGCTCCCGTCCGCTCCAGAGACGTACGGAACATCTGCTTTGCTTCCTCGGCGGTTTTTGCTCCGGCCCAGGCGGGCAGCTTGGTGGCAACGGTGAAGCTCTCCCTGGGATGGCGGAGGATCACCGCTTCCTTAAAAGCCGCCTCGGACTGTCCGTTTATGTACCCGTAGGCGGTGTCGAAGTAGGTAAAGCCCGCTTCCAGGAACATATCCGCCATTGTTTTGAACTGCTCGATATCCACCTTGTCTCCCAGCATGGGCAGCCGCATGAGACCGAAGCCCAGCTTGGGCACGTTTTTCCAGCTGTGTTCCATGATATACCGTTCCTCCCGCTCGTTCTTTTGCTTTGATTATAGCGGACTGTCTCCCGAAAATCAACACTCCCGCTCCTCCGGTCTTGCCTTTCGAAAAGCGAAAAGCGCGTCGGGAAGCCTGTTCCCGATGCGCTTCGGTCAGTTTATGTAGTTGAAATAATATCCGTCCTTTTCCATGTATACCCCGTCCCCGAGGNNAGGAGAACTCGCTTTGGTAAAACACGTTTTTCGGACAGGGTCTGTCGCCCTCCAGCACGGCCTTCGCCGCGTCGTACGCCCGGGCTATGGCGGCCTGCTCGCGCTCGCTGTTTCCCCTGTTCACCCATCTCACACCGCTCTCCATGCCGTACTGGCCGGGCGACTGGAGAACGTCTCTTATCGTATTCCATTTTCCGAAATGCCCGGTATCCTCGGCGCGGTTCAGCACCACGCTTCCTACCAGCCTCCGGCACAGGTCGCTGCATCTGTCTCCGCCGGCCTCCTGATATATGACCGCCGCGAGACACCAGAGATCGTCCTCGCTGTATAAAACGTCCTGCTTGCGTTCGGAGCTTTTGAACGCCGCTCCCCCGGCCGTCATCTTTATGGCCACGCCGGTCTCCTTCCAGTCCGCCACCGATACCGTCAGTTTATTGCTCACCGCGGCGTCTGCCCGCACCGTAAGCGCGAGCGTCAGCAGCAATGCCGCCGCGAAAGCCGTAAGCAGCTTCAGCGCCGTCGGCACGCCGCGTCTGATATTGCCGTCCATTATCTCATTCCCGTTTCTTTTTGTTTCTTTTTTGTAACAATTTGCATTTGCGGCTTAGTATATGCTTTTGAGACAGTTTTGTCAAGCTTTGTCGAATTTCGGTTTTGATTGACAAACCCCAATGGGATTGGGTAAAATATTTTTACAGCGGCAATGGTTTTTTGCGCGGGGCGGTCTGTATCATCGGCAGACCGCTTTCAAGGCTCCGCATGCGAGCGGGCGCATGCCGCCCTGCCGCGCAAATAAACGGCAAATACGCTTTGCGGAGATCGTTGCGGATGGACAAAAGCGGGAAAATCATCGCATATCTGACCGAAGCCTATCGTCCGAACGCCGTCATCGTATACGGCTCGTTCGCGGACGGCAGCGCGAACAAGAACAGCGACTTTGACGCGCTTGTTATAACCGACCGCGCAAAAAAGCACGACTCGTCCGTGATAGACGGCGTCGTGCTTGATGTGTTTCTCTATCCGAAAGAGACGTTTCTCGCGGAATATGACCCGGAGCAGTTCGTTCAGGTCTTCGACGGAAAAATAGTTCTTGACAAATACGGTCTCGCGGAGGAGCTGCAGAAGCGGGTGCTTGACCATATCGAAAGCAAGCCGAAAAAAACGGATGACGAGATACTCCGCGAGCTCGACTGGTGCGATAAAATGCTCTCGCGTACGTCGCGCGGCGACTCGGAGGGCTTTTACCGGTGGCATTGGCTGCTGTTCGACAGCCTTGAAATATACTGCGATATCAAAAGGCTGCATTATTTCGGCCCGAAAAAGGCGCTGAGGCAGATGGAGCTTCATGACGAAGAAGCCTTCCGGAGCTTTTCCCGGGCGCTGAAGGAGCTCGACCGGGATATTCTTTCGGAATGGATAGGCTGCCTACACCGGAAAGCCGACACAGGATGAACGGATAACTCAACGATCCCGGCAGTCCTGAAGCGGCGAAAAACGACGATCCTTGATTTATCTTGAAAAAAACGCATTTCGGTCTATAATCGGAGCATAAAGCTGAACGGAGGCGGAAGCATGGCCGGCAAAATACTGGAGGGTCTCTGGGACTGTCCGTACTGCGGCGAAAAAGGCATAGGCGGTCTTACCAAGACCTGCCCCAACTGCGCTCATCCGCAGGACGCCGACACGAAATTCTATCTCGGAAGCGAGAAAAAGGTCCTCAGCGAAGAAAAAGCGAAAAATTACGGCAAGGGCGCCGACTGGACCTGTTCGTTCTGCGGCAGTCTCAACAGGTACGACCGCGATACCTGCGNNTGTACGACCGTGATACCTGCGTAAACTGCGGCGCCGGAAGAGCAGACTCGTCCGGCAGCTATTTCGACAATCTCAAAAAGAAGGAAGCCGCGGCTCAGCCCGCTCCCCCGCCCCCCGCTCCGAAGCGCAAAAAGGGCCG
>DBWE01000109.1:4440-6771 GCA_002308315.1 Clostridiales bacterium UBA1246
GACTGGTCCGTACCCTCCGGAGGCACTCTGCTTGACAGCCGCCGCGCGGTGCATCACTACGATCGGATACTCGATCATTACGAGGAAGAGACCTATCAGGTATCCGAGCAGGTCCTTGACGGCTACGACACGTATACCGATTACGTCGATAACGGCGACGGCACCTTCTCCGAAGTAAGCTACGAGGAGCCGCGCTACCGCACCGAATACCGCACCGAAACGCGCAGCGTGCCCATATACGTCCAGGAGCCGGTATATCAGACGCTGTACCGCTACACGATAGACAAATGGATACCGCTGCGTACGGAGACCGCCCGCGGAAGCTATGACGGCTCAAAGGGCAGCTCGCCTGTCGAGCCGTACTGGCCCGAGCTCCGCCTCGGCGAAAACGAGCGAGAGAACGGGCGCAGAGAAACGTACGTTCTTACGTTCACCGACTCCAAGGGCAAAAAGACGTACAGTGCGCGGGTGTCCCGCGATATCTGGGACATGTATTCCCCCGGCGACTCCGCAAAGATCACCGCCGACATGGGGCGCAACGTCATGGAGATCGACGGCAGGGACGTGCGCTGAACCGGATATAAATAAAAACGGCAGGTGCTCAGGCCCTGCCGTTTTTAAAGATGCGCGTCCAGCCAGGCGAGCAGATCGCCGCGGACCTCCCGGCTGCATTTTTCGTTGAGCACCTCGTGCCTCGCCCCGGGATAAAGCTTTATTTCCGCATCCCGCATCCCCGCCTTCCGGAACTCCTCAAAGCAGCGCGTCACGCCTTTCCCGTTCCCGCCGACGGGGTCACGGTCTCCGGCTATGAACAATACGGGCAGGCCGCGGGGCATTTTCGCGAGATTGCCCTTTTTCTGATTTCGGCTCATTCCGTCCATCATGCTCAGGATCAGCCCGCCCGACGGGGTAAAGCCGCAGAGCGGATCGTTCGTATACAGCTCCACCTCTTCGCGGATCGAGTTTATCCAGTCGTCCTGCGTGACGGCGTCGTCGAATTGCTTCGTATAGGCTCCGAACATCATTTTCGTCAGAAATTCGCTCGGCCGGTCGGCCCCGTGCCGGAGTATCTCCAGGCGGCACATCAGCCTGCCCGCCGCGAGCACCGCTCCCGGCTGCCAGGCCGTGCCGGAAAGAACGGCTCCCTTTATCCCCGAGTCGGGCCAGGTGTAGAGGCAGGTCCTTGCCAGAAACGAACCCATGCTGTGACCCAGCAGGAACAGCGGCAGCTCCGGTCTGCTCTCGCGCAGCCGCCGCGTAAGCTCGTTCACGTCGCGCGCCATGGCGTCCCAGCCTCCGCGCACGCAGCCGAGAGGACACTGCTCCGATACGGAGGCTCCGTGCCCCATGTGATCCTCCGAGGCGGTCACGTAGCCTTGCCCGGCAAGATACCCGGCAACGCGCTCATAGCGCCCGGAATGCTCCGCTATCCCGTGCACGAACTGCACGATGCCCCTGGCCTCTCCCTCGGGCTCCCGGATAAAATATTTGACGCTTCCCGACCCCGCCGAGGCAAATTCACCAGTCGTCACGACAGATCCCCCCCCTATGTCTTTCCCTGTCATTATACACCGAGAAACATCGGAAGTAAAACGCTCGCGGAAAGGATAAAGAAAGAATGAACGGATATATACTCGCCCTGGATCAGGGCACCACGAGCTCCCGGGCCATCCTGTTTGACGTAAACGGCAGATCGCTCGTCAAAGCGCAGTACCCTCTGCGGCAGATATACCCCCGCCCCGGCTGGGTAGAGCACGATCCCGCGGAGATACTGTCCACTCAGCTCCACGCCATGAGCGAGGTGTATGAAAAGAGCGGCCTTTCTCCTACGGACATCGCCTGCATAGGCATCACCAACCAGCGCGAGACTACGATAGTCTGGGAAAAGTCCACCGGCAGGCCGGTATGCAACGCCATATGCTGGCAGTGCCGCCGCACCGCCGATATATGCTCCGAGCTTAAGGACCTGGGACTGGAGGATTACATACTGCGCCGCACCGGGCTCGTGATAGACCCGTATTTCTCTGCGACCAAGCTGAAATGGCTGCTCGACCGCGACGGCTCGCTGCGCAGGCGCGCGCGGAACGGAGAACTGCTTTTCGGCACCGTGGAAAGCTGGCTGATATGGCAGCTTACCGGCGGCGAAGCCCACGTGACCGACTATTCCAACGCCTCGCGCACGATGATGTTCGATACGGAAAAGCTGTGCTGGGACGAGGAGATACTCCGCGTTCTCGATATCCCCTCTCAGATGCTGCCCCGGCCGGTATCAAACAGCGAGCTTTACGGCCGCGTCGCTCCCCGCCCGGGCATAGGCGATCTCGCGGGCAT
>DBWE01000215.1:0-7795 GCA_002308315.1 Clostridiales bacterium UBA1246
TGGAGGGCGTTGGTCCGAGCCCGGGCAGGCACCGGCGAGCCGATCGGCCAGCGCGTCCGATGTGAGCGGTCCGGTCGCGATGATCACGGTACCGTCCGGAACGCTGTCGGCCTCCCGTGCCTCCACGGTTATCCTTTCATGCGAGCGTATCGCCTCGGTGATCGTATCGGCGAAGCCGTTCCTGTCCACGGCGAGCGCACTTCCGGCCGCTATCCTGTTTTTGTCGGCGGAGAGCATAATAAGCGAGCCCAGACGCCGCATTTCCTCTTTCAGCAGCCCTACCGCGTTGGAAACGTCGGCGCTTCTGAGAGAATTCGAGCATACGAGCTCCGCAAAAGCCGGGCTGGTATGCGCGGGAGTCATCCTCAGCGGCTTCATCTCCACAAGACGCACGCTGACGCCGCGCTCGGCAAGCTGCCACGCNNTCGCAGCCGGCAAGGCCGGCGCCTATCACCGTGACGGTATCCGCGGCGCGCGCCGGGCTCACTTGCCCGACTCCTTTTTCTTCTTCGGGGCCGCGTCGCCGTCCGACGTCTTCTTTTTATAGCCCCGGTTTTCCTCGGGGACGAATTTGGAGCAGTTTTCGTTTATGCAGAAAGGACGCTTATACCCTTTGCCGGATTTTTTGAACATCGTATGTCCGCATTCCGGACAGTTGTCCTTCGTGGGCACGTCCCAGGTCATGAAGCCGCATTCCGCGCCCTTTTCGCAGGCATAGTAGGCATATCCCTTTTTTGAGGTCCGTTTCAGTATCCTGCTTCCGCATTTGGGACATTTCCCGGGCATTTCGACGACTATGGGCATGGTAAAGGTGCAGTTCGGATAATCCGGGCAGGCAAGAAAACGTCCGAATCTGCCCGTCTTCACGACAAGGTTTTTCCCGCAGTTGGGGCATATCTCGTCCGACACCTCGGGCGGTATTTTTATCCTTACGCCTTCGGTGTCCTTTACGGCCTTGTCAAGCGTTTTTTCAAAATCGCCGTAAAAATCTCCCAGGACGTCCTTCCAGTTTCTCTTGCCTTCTTCTATTTCATCGAGATTTTCTTCCATGCGCGCGGTAAACGCCGGATTGGCGATGTCGCTGAAGCGCTCGCACATGAACGCGGTGACGACCTCGCCGAGATTTGTCGGGCGAAGGTTCTTTCCCTCCTTGACGACGTATTCTCTGTCCATGATCGTCGAGACCGTGGGCGCGTAGGTGCTGGGCCTGCCTATGCCCTTTTCCTTCATTGCGCCTATGAGCGTATCTTCTGTATATCTGGCGGGAGGCTGAGTATATTTCTGCTCTCTGACGAGCTTGTCGAGCTCAAGCTCGTCGCCCTTTTCGATCGGCGGCAGCTCGGCCGCGCTATCTTCCTCCGCCGTGCCGCTGTCATATACTTTCGTAAAGCCGGCAAACTTCATCACCGACTGTGAAAACTTGAAAACATATCCTGCCGAAACGATATCGGCGCTGACGTTGTCATAAATCGCCGAGGCCATCTGGCTGGCCATGAAGCGGCTCCAGATAAGCTTATAAAGCCTGTACTGATCGCTGTTCAGGTCCGACCTTATCTTTTCGGGCGTGAGATATATATTGCTGGGACGTATCGCCTCGTGCGCGTCCTGCGCGCCCTTTGCGGTTTTGAAGGTCCTTGTTCTCGGAGGATAGTACTCCCGTCCGTAATTGTCGATAATGAAATTCTTTGCGGCGGCAGACGCTTCTTCGGATATTCTGAGGCTGTCGGTTCTCATGTAGGTTATAAGTCCGACCGAGCCCTCGCCGCTTATCTCGATGCCCTCATACAGCTGCTGCGCCACCGACATGGTGCGGCGCGGCGTCATATTGAGCCTGCGCGACGCCTCCTGCTGCAGCGACGACGTGATGAACGGCGCCGAGGGAGAGCGCTGCTTGTCGGCGCGCTTGAGCTCGGAAATAACGAAGCGGGAGCCGTTCACCGCCGAAACGACCTTCTCGACGTCCTCCGCGCAGTGAAGCTCGGCTTTTTTGCCGTCTTTCCCGTAAAAATGCGCGGTGATGCTCCCGCCGCCGGCGCACTTAAGCACCGCGTCGAGCAGCCAGTACTCTTCCGGCGTGAAAGCGCGTATCTCGTTTTCCCTGTCCACCACCATGCGCGTCACGGCGGACTGGACCCTGCCCGCGGAAAGGCCGCGCTTGATCTTGCTCCAAAGAAGAGGGCTGAGCTTATAACCCACTATCCTGTCGAGTACCCGGCGCGCCTGCTGGGCGTCCACGAGGTTCTGATCTATCTGACGCGGCTTTGTGATGCTGTCGCAGACGACGTTTTTCGTGATCTCGTTGAAGGTGACGCGAAGCGTCTTTTTTTCGGGAAGCTCGAGCATTTCCTTCAGATGCCACGAAATTGCCTCTCCTTCCCGGTCCGGGTCGGTCGCGAGATAGACCATGCTGCTTTTCGCGGCGTCTTTTTTGAGGCTTTCGATTATCTCTTCTTTTCCCTTTATGGGTTTGTACTCCGGAATGAAGCCGCCCTCGATATCTACTCCGAGCTTGCTTTTCGGCAGGTCTCTGAGATGACCCACCGACGCCGTGACCTTATACCCCGTTCCGAGGTATTTCTCTATCGTTTTTGCCTTGGCAGGCGACTCCACTATAACCAGTGCCTTTGCCATACGTTTTCCCCTTACTGTATTTTTATCTCGTATCTGCCGTCCGGAAGCGCTGAGATGCGTCCCGCGACAGTCATTATCGTAAGCTTGCTCAGTACTTCCTGAGCGTTCCCGCCGGCAGCGTCGATAAGCTGGTCGGCGTAATTTTTCCCTTCGGCGATCGAGGAAAGGATGATATTCTCCAGCACGTCGTTCCCCGCCGGCGCTTTGTTTAGGTCAATATATTCCAGGCTTTTTTCCTTGTCAACATCTTTTTCCGCTTCAAAAGCCGCTCCGCGCGCCGCGAAGCGGGCGTCAAAGCCTGGATTTAACGCATAGCTTTCCCTGTATTCGTCTATGATATCCTCCGCGCCGAATATAAGCCTTGCGCCGTCCCGGATGAGCATATTGGAGCCCCTGAAGCCGGGATCGTCCGCTCTTCCCGGCACGGCGAAAACGTCTCTTCCCTGTTCCGCGGCGCAAGCCGCAGTAATGAGCGCTCCGCTTTTTTCGGGAGCCTGTATCACGGCAACGCCGAGGGAAAGACCGCTGATGATCCTGTTTCTTCTTGCAAACGACGCTCTTACGGTCTTGTATCCCGGAGGATGTTCGCTTACCAGCGCTCCGCTGCTCTCAATGCGCCTGAAAATGCCTGCGTTGTGCGCGGGATATATCACGTCTATCGCCGTACCGAGAACGGCGATCACGACTCCGCCGCTGTCCAGCGCCGAGGACGCCGCCGCCGTGTCTATCCCTTCTGCCGCGCCCGTAACGATCACGGCCCCCGCAAGCGCGAGACCGGAGCCGATCTCCGCCGCCATGTTCAGGCCGTATCTTCCCGCGCGGCGGGTACCCACCGCGCCTATGCAAAGGGACGACTCGATATCCGGAAGCCTGCCCTTCACGTAAAGGACAAGCGGGGGATCGTAAATGTTCCTGAGCCTTTCGGGATATTCCGCATCGTCGAAGCATATCGGTCTTACGCCTTTTTCCGCGCAGCGCGAGGAAATCCTGCCGGCCTCGGAAAGATCGAGGCTGCCGTGAAGAAGCGAGAGCGCGCTCCCGTCCTCCGACTTATGTTCCTCGGCGGCTTTGCGTATCCCCTCTGCGCTGCCGTAACGCTCCAGAAGCTTCAGAGCCGCGGAAGCGCTCAGCCCCTTTACCGAAGAAAGCCAGATCCAATATCCCGCATCAGCCATTTTCCGGGCCCCGCGATCCAATACGGCCGCTTTTCCGTTGCTTCAGCTCGCCGGAGTAGGCCTCCCACATAAGCACCGCAGCCGCCGCGGCCGCGTTCAGCGATTCGCTCCCGCTCTCCATCGGTATCTTTATTACCGCGTCGGCCTCGGCAAGTATCTTATCGGAAAGCCCGTGGCCCTCGTTTCCTATCGCAAGGATAAACTCTTCCGGGAATTCAAAGTCAAGAGCCGTCACGGCCGCATCGCTCAGCGCCGCGGCATACAGCGGCAGAGCGGGTCTTTCTTCGGGAGAGTAAAACAGATCCAGCGAAAATACCGCGCCCATGGATGCTCTTACGCTCTTCGGATTATACGGATCGGCGCATTCGCCCGCGAGTATGACTCCGTCCATTCCGAAGGCGCGAGCAGTACGCATCACGGTCCCGACGTTGCCGGGATCCTGCATGTTTTCCAGCAGCACGAGCCTGCCCCGCGGAGGGCCGAGCTCGCGCCGGGCGGCGCAGCTGAAAATCAGCTCCGGCGCGCTTTTCATCGGAGAAACGTATTCCAGCAGCTCCCGCGTGACGGCGGCCGCGCCGTCCGGGAACGGTTCAAACCCGCTCTCCGCGATCACGCTTCGGATCTCCGCTCCGGAGGCCAGTGCTTCGTTATACAGCTTAAGACCCTGGCACAGGAATTCTCCGCTTTTACGGCGATAGTCCCCGTCCGTTCCGAGCTTCCTCAGATGCGCTATCAGCTTATTCTGTCTGCTTTTTATTATCTCCATTGCTTTTACCGTTCCCCGCTCAGCAGAGCCTTGATAGCTCTTACGATAGCAGCCGTGGCTTCGGCGCTGCCTTTCCCCTCGTCCGTCCAGTCCGAAAGCAGCGCGTAATACTCTCTCTTGCGTGAAAAGAACATTGCCGGACTGTCTCCTACATATACTCTGTTGGGGTACTTTTCATCCGCGGCGATCCCGAATTCGGTAAGATCGCGGAAGCTTTCCTCTTCCTGACAGTATTTCTCCGCCTGCTCGCCCTCTATGAAAAAGAGCGTGTACTCCGGAAGCGACTGAAACAGCAGCATGCGCGTATATTCAGTCTCCGCTCCCTCGGCGTCGGAAAGATCGACGAGCCGGATATTGACTTTTATCGTGCCGTCGTCGTTCAGATCGCCCGCCGCTTCCGCGATGAGCCTTTCAAGCGCGGCGGTCTCCGCCGCGGAGACCGGACCCTGCGAGGCGATCACGGCGTTGAGGTCATAGCGTTCCCTGCGCAGCGCGCCGACCGTCAGCCAGATAACGAGCGCTGCCGCCGCGGCGGCAAGCAGGACGATACGGCCGTAGTGATAAACAAATACGTTTTTCAGCCAATGACCGATTTTTTCTCTCCCGTTCATTATTCCGTCTCCGAGCCAAGCGGCGAAACCCTTGTTTTGACGCTTTTACCGTCTGATTTTTGATTTTAACATTATAAATATTCGTTGGCAACTCATTTTTGTCCCGGGAGTCCCGTTCGTTTTATTCAATTATGGTTTAACCCGTTGACGGAAACGTATCTTTGATGCTAAAATCAAAAAAAATAAACATGAGAAGGAGCAAAAAAATGTTCGGGACAAACGAAAAATTCGATCTGACACACGCTGTATATGCGCGCTCCGGGTCGGCATATTACATAATCGAAAATTACTACACGCATTTGCTCCAGCTTTCCACCTACAAGCCCGGCGCATGGCTAAGCTCCACACCCTATCTTTTCGATATAAAGCTGCTGCGCGACGGCGTCGAAATGAAATACGAATACTTCGGAGACCCCGGTTCCCTGCGGCTTGACTGCGACGGCGGCTGGGCTGAGTTCATTTTCACGGAATACGATTACATGCGCGTGCACGGCAGCGGCGTCACGCTGCGCATCGAGCTCGATCCCGCCGTTCCCGCTCTCGGCACCTCCGCCTGCCACGGCGTATGCCGTTTTGCCGACAACAGCGTTCAGGCAGTATTCGGCACGTACGGCAAGCTGCTTTACCGACCCCTGCTCGGTTCCGTCGAGACGGACTGCCCCCGAAGCGCCGAAAAGAACGCTTATGAAAAAGTGATCATAGACCTCGTTCCGGACGCCGACGGCTGCTTTGACGCCGCCGTCCATGAAACGATGACGGAGTTCGACAACATCGATATCCCCTATATTTCCGTTGATCAGCTGAAAAAAGAGGGATGGAACAGCTACAATTCCTTCAAAAGCAATTACCGCGCCCCGGCAAAGGGCTACGAAAAGCTCTGGGATTACGCCATACATACCGTGTGGGCGCGCAGGGTCAAGACCTCGGGCTATTTCAAGTCGCCGATGATAATGATGCATTACGAATACCTCGGCGAAGCCTTTTCATGGCAGCAGAGCTATAACGGCATGTCCATGATGGGCGATCCCAGGGAAGGCTGGCGCGAGATATGCACCATGTTCGAGTATCAGAACGAGCAGACCGGACAGCTTCCCGGAAACGTCGGCTTCATGGGCCCCAACGCCGGGATACAGCCCCCCATCCAGGGATTTGCGCTCGACTTTCTTATCCGCAAGGCAGGCGACAGCTTCCTTACGCCGTCGGAATGCGAGCGCATGTATCCCAAGTTCGCCAAGTGGGCCGATTTCTGGACCACGTACCGCAGCGCGGGCCGCGGAGACGACGTGACCGCAATAAACAATCCCAACGACTCCGGCTGGGACGACGCCACAATATTCCGCGACGGCTTCCCCGCAGTCAACCCCGATCTCATCGCGTTTATGATTCTGCTTCTTGAGGCCGTCGGACGCCTGGCGCGCGGCTGCGGCAAGCTCGAGCTGGCCGACTCCTGGCAGGCCCGCAGCGAAAAGCTGCTCAGGACCCTCATCGACGAATTCTGGGACGGCGACAAATTCGTCACTTATGCCCGCGGCAAGAAGGTAGAAAGCATGAGCCTCGCCTGCTTCCAGCCGATCATGCTCGGCTCCCGTCTGCCGACGCATATCATCGACCGCATGACCGAGCAGCTGCTCGAGGAAGGCAACTTCCTTTGCGAGATGGGTCTTTGCTCCGAAAGCCTTAAAAGTCCCCTGTGCTCCTTCGGTACGAGCACCTTCGTAAGCGGCCGCGTCGTCGCTCCGGCGCAGATATTCATCACCGCGGGACTGCATCTCGCAGGCCGCAAAAAGGAGGCCGCAATGATCGCCCGCCGCTTCTGCGACACCGTGAAAGAGCGCGGATGCATACTCGGCTTTGCCCCCCACGACTATTATCCCCTCACCGGCGAAAAGGCAGACATCACTCCCGGGCCCGTCGCGAGCGACGGCTGGCCGTGGTCGTCCTGGAGCGCCTGCAACACTCTTACGATGATCACATGCATCATCCCCGAAGGCGAAGAATGAAGCGAGACCCGCTTCTCCACTAAAAAAACGGTATATGATTATGGATGATTTCAACGAGCTTCAGAATATTATCAACTCTTCGGCGCGGCACCTCGCTTCGCTGAATTCCATGCGCGTCTGCGGAGGCGTCAGCCGTCCCGGCATGAAGAAAAAGGTCGTACGTCTTATCGATCTTCTCCGCAGCGCGATGTATCCCTCCATTTTTCCCGAAGAGCATGACGGCCGCTTTATGGGCGCCATAATTTCGGGTTATCTTCAGCAGGCCTCCATCCTCCTGCGAGGGATGATATGCGATATCATGGGCGGAGAAGGCTCGGACTGCGCCGACAGGCTCGTATCCGAGTTTATTTCCGAGATCCCCGCCATCTCCGACTGCCTTGAGACCGATATCCAAGCCGCGTATGAAGGCGACCCGGCGGCGGTCTCCGAGGAGGAGATCATGCTTGCCTACCCTGCTTTTGAAGCCATAAGCATTTACAGGCTCGCTCACTGTCTCTACGTGCTCGGCGTGCCTATCCTGCCGAGGATGATGACGGAATACGCTCATACTCTCACGGGCATAGACATACATCCCGGGGCGTCTATTGGCAGATATTTCTTTATCGACCACGG
>DBWE01000215.1:7856-8533 GCA_002308315.1 Clostridiales bacterium UBA1246
GAGCTGGATGAGCAGGGCAATCCCGTAAAGGGGATAAAGCGCCATCCGGATATCGGCGATCACGTCGTGATATACTCCGGCGCAACGATACTCGGAGGCAATACGGTCATAGGCAGCGGCTGCGTTATAGGCGGCAGCGTCTGGCTCACCCATTCTCTCGATCCCGGATCGACGGTCTATAACAATTCCCGTTCGTGATTTTTGCAAAAATGATCGCTTCCGCGGCAATTAGTTTACTTTACCGATTTATTTTGCAAGTATGATATTTTATTGTTGCCTTTTGATTTGAAAGATGTTATCATATATTCATAAACCATTTATGACCAAAGCGCCGCGCTTTGGTCATAAAGACAAAATTCAGAAAAGGAAGTGTCTCACATGAAAGATTTTGCCGGTAAGATAGTATTCGTAACCGGCGGCGCTTCCGGTGCCGGTCTTGGCCAGGCCAAGGTTTTCGGCAGAGCCGGAATGCGCGTCGCTATCGCCGACGTACGTCAGGATGCTCTTGACAACGCTGCCAAAGAGCTCGAAGCCTTCGGCATCAAGAAAGAGGACATCCTCCCCCTGAAGGTCGATCTTACCAATCGTGCCGAGTACACCGCCGCTGCCGATAAGGTAGAGGAAGTTTTCGGCGGCCCGCCTCATCTGCTTATCCAGACCGCCGGCGTCAACTCCTT
>DBWE01000215.1:8543-8791 GCA_002308315.1 Clostridiales bacterium UBA1246
ACCTTCGACGATTTTGACTGGGTCATGGGCGTCTGCCTCAACCACGTTGTCAACGGCCTGCTCATTTTCGTCCCCCGCATGATCAAGGCCTATGCTCACAAGACTGAGTTCTGGGTCGCCACCACTTCGTCCATGGGCGCTTTCATGGCCGGCTCCACCACCGGACCGTACTCCGCCGCGAAGGCCGCCGTCTGCAACCTGATGTACTCCTACGCCGAGGCTCTCAAGCCCTACGGCGCCGGCGCCAC
>DBWE01000215.1:8833-11373 GCA_002308315.1 Clostridiales bacterium UBA1246
CCCGCCAACCTGAAGAACACCGGCTATCACGTAAGCGAGGGCACCATGAAGACCCTCAGAGCGATCCATGCCACCGGCATCGATCCCGTTGAGCTCGGCGAGATCCTCAAGGAAGGCATTGAGAACGGACGCATCCTTGTTCTCCCCGACCACAATCCCGAGAACTGGGCGAATCAGCTCCGCGGCCTGCACAGCACCATCGAGGATTACACCCTCACCGAGGCCGAGCGCCAGGAGAAAGCTGCCAAGCGCATGGCCGAGATGATGAAGAACTTCACTCCTCCCCCGCCTCCCAAGGACGGCGAGAAGCCCGCTCCTCCTCCCTCTATGGGTTGGGGCGTTCCCGACGGCGGCGAGGCTTTCGGTCAGGCCCGCAAGGATCTCGACTGGGTCGAGGCCAGCAAGCGCAGCAAGACCTGATCGCTGCATAACGCAAATACATAACGGAGCGTTCTCCCGGCGGAGAACGCTCCGTTCATTTTTCAGGCAAAGCGCAGTTTTTTCGGCTGCGCGGTTCACTTCGGGACGGCGACGTATTCTTCGCCTATAAAAAGCGTCTCAACTGCTCCCGAGCTCAGATCCTTTATTCTTTCCGTAAGCTCGCCGCAAAGCTCTTTTTTTACGAGAGCCTCGAGAGTGACCGACGCGCCGAAATCGGAAGAGCAGATATTCGCCTGCCTCTGTTCGAGCTCTTTTTTCAGCTTTTCATAAAGCGAATACGGGCATTCGATCATCATTCTGCCCCATAAACGCTTTTCGCTTATACCAGCTTCTCCGAGAGCCATGGAGGCCGCCTGCGAATATGCGCGCGCGAGTCCTCCCGTTCCGAGGAGTATACCGCCGAAATACCTCGTGACGACGCAGCAGAAATCCGATATATCCGCCGAGCGGAAAACGTTGAGCGTAGGAAGGCCGGAGCTTCCCTGAGGCTCTCCGTCGTCGGAATAGCGCATAACGGAGCCCGTGCGCAGCGCATAGGCATATACGTTATGAGTGGCGTCCCAGTGCTTTTCTCTGATCTGCCTGATATGCTCCAGCGCCTCATCCTCGCTTTCCACCGGCCAGACGCGGCCGATGAAGCGGGATCTTTTTTCCGTAAATTCGGCCTGCCCGAACGCTGTCGGCAGAAGATACGCGTCATGCTGTGACATATTCTCTGATCCTTGCGTATATTTCCGGGGTGCAGGCTGCTTTTACGCGGATACCCTCTTCGGTATACTCCGTGTCAAGCACCTTACTCTCCCTGTGAAGCATATCGAGCACCGAGGCCCTGCCGTAAGGCAGAAGAAGGCTGAGCTCCTTTATCCCTCTCGATAAAACGTCTCCGATACGCTGCTTGAGTTTGTCAAGTCCTTCGCCCGTCGCCGCGGAAATGCAAACGCTGTTTTCACTGCGCTTGAGCTCGCTGACCCGGCAGCGGTCGCATTTGTTGTACACCTCTATCCTCGGCGTCGCGGAAACGCCGAGCTCTTCTATAAGGCTGTCGGTCACCCTCGCCTGCTGCTCCCAATCGGGGTTGGAAACGTCAATGACGTGCAGCAGGACGTCGGCATATTCAAGCTCCTCCAGGGTCGCCTTGAAGGCCTCTACGAGATGGTGCGGGAGCTTGCGGATGAACCCGACCGTATCCGATAACAAAAGCTCCGTGTTTTCATCGAGCGCAAGCTTTCGCGTGGTGGTATCGAGGGTATCGAAAAGTCTGTCCCCCGTCTGTATGTCCGCTCCGGTCAGTGCGTTGAGCAGCGTCGATTTTCCGGCGTTCGTATAGCCGACCAACGCGGCCGTGGGCACGGCGTTTTTTTCGCGCATACGCCTCTGAGTGCCGCGAATGCGCCTTACGTCCTCCAGCTCTTCCTCGAGCTTTTGTATCTTGCGGCGTATGTGCCTTCTGTCCGTCTCCAGCTGCGTCTCGCCCGGGCCCCTCGTACCGATAGGACTTCTTCCGCCGCTCGCCGTCTGCCTTACCAGATGCGTCCACATGCCCGTCAGGCGCGGGAGCAGATACTTATACTGAGCGAGCTCGACCTGAATTCGGCCTTCCCTGCTTCTTGCCCTGCCCGCGAAAATATCGAGAATGATGCCGCTGCGGTCAAGCACTCTCACTCCGAGCTCGGCGGAAAGTGCGGTCGACTGCGAAGGCGAAAGCTCATTGTCGAACAAAACAAGATCGCAGCCCTCGGCGTCGACGAGTTCTTTTACCTCCGCTGTTTTTCCGCTGCCTATAAAGCTGCGAGGGTCCGGCGCGGGTCTTGACAGAAGGACGTATCCCACCGTTTCCCCGCCCGCCGTTTCCAGCAGCGCGCGAAGCTCGTCGAGGCTTGTTTCGTCCGAGCGTTCGTCCTCATCCATGCTGTCGGCGCTCAGGCCGACGAGTATGGCTTTTTCTTTGATCACTCTGTTCTCTTCTATTTTACGATCTCCTTATAAAAACGCAAAGCCCGCGCAAAGCGCGGGCTTTAAGCATCTCGAAATCAGCCGTTAAGTCCAAATCTCTTGTTGAATTTGTCTACACGGCCGCTGGTGTCGACCAGCTTCTGCTT
>DBWE01000215.1:11395-12002 GCA_002308315.1 Clostridiales bacterium UBA1246
ATTTCGACCTTGATATCCTTTTTGGTAGATCCCGTTTCTATGACCTCGCCGCACGCGCATTTGATCGTGGTCTGCTGATAGTCGGGATGGATACCTTCCTTCATTAAATTCACCTCTTTCGTCCGGTTTTCTTCAACAGCGATGTGTATTTTATCATGAGTATCAGCGAAATGCAAGAGCTTTTTTCTTTTTTGCCGAAAGAATTTCCANNACGCCGTCCGCCCCGCAGTCAAAAGGCAATACGGCTGATGAAGCGCGGTCTTGTCTGGATCCCGGCCGCTCAGCCGTTCGGAGCGGGGTGCGTTCGTCCGGCAGGTCTTAAGTGCTGCTTCGCTCCGATATTTCGCCATACAGCTCCGGGCGGCGATTTCTTATCCCCCATACTTCTCTGCGGCGGTAGCTCCGCAGCATGTCCGCATCCAGCTCCGCCGTGTACACGCCTTCTCCCTCATCNNTCCGCCTCAAACACGCACATATCCCTCGAACCGGGAAGCTCCGGAAGATATACAACGCCGTCGAACAGAGAGGAATGACCGTTGCAGTCCGGATGAGAAGCCGGGTAATTGCAGGTCGCGACGGCGAGCATATTTTCAAAGGCTCTGCCCCG
>DBWE01000097.1:0-9484 GCA_002308315.1 Clostridiales bacterium UBA1246
AACGCCGTCGGACTGCTGAAGGAGGAGATGCGCAGGATGGGTTCGGCCGTCATGAAGGCGGCGGACGCAAACCGCGTTCCGGCGGGATCTGCTCTGGCCGTCGACAGACGCGCTTTTTCACGCGCGGTGACAAAAGAGGTCTCGGAAAACCCGCTGATAGAGATTGTCGTCGGAGAGGTTTCCCGGGTACCGGAGGGAGAAATAACCGTCATAGCGACGGGACCGCTGACTTCGGATCCGATGGCGGAATTCATCCGCGACGGTCTCGGCATTCAGGGACTGAATTTCTTCGACGCCGCGGCCCCCATCGTCGACGGATCGACGATCGATTACGGCAGGGCGTTTTTTGCCTCCCGGTACGGGAAGGGAGACGCCGATTATCTCAACTGTCCGATGACGAAGGAGGAGTATATCGCTTTTCGGACCGAGCTGTCCGGAGCGACGGAGGCTCACGTCCACGGTTTTGAGGACAGCGGGGTTTTCGAGGGCTGCATGCCCATAGAGGTAATGGCGCGCAGGGGCGAGGATACGATGCGTTACGGACCGCTGAAGCCCCGCGGCATAAAAGACCCCCGCACCGGACGCGAGCCTTACGCGGTGGTCCAGCTCAGGCGGGACAACAGGGAAGGCAGCCTTTATAATATCGTGGGTTTCCAGACTCATCTGACCTTCGGGGAACAGAAGCGCGTTTTTTCGATGATCCCTTCTCTTGAAAACGCCGAATTCGTACGCTACGGCGTTATGCACAGAAATACTTACCTGAATTCACCGGCGCTGCTGGACGACAGATACAGGCTGAAAAGCTGCCCGAGGATACGCTTTGCGGGACAGATGACCGGAGTGGAGGGGTACGTCGAGTCCGCCGCGTCCGGACTGCTGTGCGGGCTGCAGACGGCCCGGGAGCTGCAGGGGAAGGAGCCGATCGCTTTCACGCGAAAGACCGCGATCGGCGCTCTTGCCGCGTATATCAGCGACGAAAGCGTAACTGATTTCCAGCCGATGAATATCAATTTCGGAATTATAGAGCCTCTTGACGTCAGGATCCGCGGAAAAAGGAATAAAAACACGGAGCTTGCCCGGAGAGCACTTGAACTGATAGACGGAACGGAGGATAAGCTGTGAGGATAGCTGTTGACGCGATGGGCGGCGACAACGCGCCGCTTGAAATAATCAAAGGTTCTTTTGCCGCCGCGGCGGAGCTCGGGGTGGACGTGGTGCTCGTAGGCAGCACGGAGGAGATACTTCAGTGCATGGAAAAAGCGGGTATCGGAAATCTCCCAAAGGGCGTTGAGATAGCAAACGCCACGCAGGTCATCACCATGGAGGACGATCCGGCGAAGGCCGTGAGAGAGAAAAAAGACTCTTCGATGACGGTAATGCTGAATATGCTGCGCGACGGCGAGGCAGACGCCGCCGTTTCCGCGGGCAGCACGGGCGCGCTCCTCTCCGGCGCCACTTTGACCGTAAAAAGGATACGCGGGATAAGAAGAGCCGCTCTCGCTCCCATAATACCCAACGAAAACGGCGGCTGCATACTTGTCGACAGCGGAGCAAATTCCGAATGCAGCGCCGAGTACCTGGTCCAATTCGCGTTTATGGGCTCCGTGTACGCAAAATGCATATTGGGCTGCAGAGAGCCGAGAGTCGCGCTTCTCAATATAGGAGAAGAGGAAAGCAAGGGCACCGCGCTGCAGCATGAAACCTATCGCCTGCTGAAAACCGCTTCCGAAAACGGAAAGATCAATTTTATCGGTAATATCGAGGCGCGTGACGTAATGATGGGCAAGGCGGACGTGATAGTGACCGACGGTTTTTCCGGCAACATCCTGCTCAAATCCATGGAAGGCATGGGGCTGTATATCGTCGGACAGCTTAAAAAGCTGTTTCTTAAGAGCTTGAAAAACAAGCTGACCGCTCTCGTGCTGAAGAAGGATATTTACGGTTTGAAAAAGGCCATGGATTATGAGGAAGTGGGCGGCAGCATCTTCATAGGCATCACCCGCCCGGTGATAAAGGCGCACGGATCGAGCAAGGCCAACGGAATAAAAAGCGCCATAGCCCAGGCGGCAAAAGCCGTCTCCTCAGGCATGACGGACGAAATCAACGCGAGCCTTGAAGACATAAGGCTCATAATGACGGATACGGAATGAAACAGCTTCAGGAAAAAATCGGATACAGCTTCAAAAACGAAGCTCTGCTGAGAACGGCGCTGACGCACAGCTCATATGCAAACGAGCATGCGTTGGGTCATTCGGCTTGCAATGAACGCCTCGAGTTTCTGGGCGACTCGATACTCGGATTCGTCGTGGCCGAGTATCTCTATTCGGAATACCCGGATATGACGGAGGGAGAAATGACCAGGTTCCGTGCCGAGCTTGTCTGCGAAGGCTCGCTTGCACAAGCCGCGTCCGAGTTCGGACTGGGAGAGTACATCCTTCTCGGCAAGGGAGAAAAAAACAACGGCGGAAGCACCAGACCGTCTATAATCTCCGACGCGTTCGAGGCCGTTCTTGCCGCGATTTACCTTGACGGCGGGGAGAAGCACGCGCGCCGGCATATCGAAAGATATATTCTGAAAAAGACCGGGCATGCACCGGTGGGCTTCGGGCATGATTATAAAACCATGCTCCAGGAGCTTGTTCAGGGCAGAGGGACCGATACGCCGACTTACCGCATTTCCTCCGAGAGCGGCCCGGACCACAACAAGAGCTTCACTGCGCAGGTGCTTTACGGCGGCAAGGTAGCCGGAGAGGGCAGCGGTTNNNNAAAAAGGAAGCCGAGCAGGCCGCTGCAAGGGCCGCCATCGAGGCTGAGAAAGGCGAGAGTTGATACCGAAAAGAAAAATAATACCGATTTTCGTACCGCACCTGGGCTGCCCAAATAATTGCGTTTTCTGCAATCAACGCAAAATTTCGGGCAGTCTTGTTCCTGCCGACGCCGAAACGGTACGCAGGGAGATCGAAAAGGCCGCGCCATTCGTCGGCGGGGAAGCGGAAGCGGCTTTTTACGGCGGCAGCTTTACGGCCATCGACGCCGGCCTGCAGGAGCAGCTGCTTTCCGCCGCGAGGGAGTATGATTTCATAAAATCGATAAGAGTTTCCACGCGGCCGGATAAGATCAGCTCCGCCGCGCTTTCTCTTCTTGCCGATTACGGCGTGACTGCCGTTGAACTCGGCGCTCAGTCAATGGACGGAGAGGTGCTTCGTCTGTCCGGGCGCGGACACGGTCCGGACGATACGCGCCGGGCCGCCGGGGAGATCAAAAAAAACGGTTTTAAGCTGATCCTGCAGATGATGACGGGACTGCCCGGCGCGGACGAGGACAGCGACGCCGCGACGGCTCTTGAGCTTGCCGGACTTGGACCCGACGGAGTGAGGATATATCCCACGGTCGTGATACGGGACACTCCTCTGTATGACATGTGGCTCGGCGGGACGTATAAGGCGCACGGCGTCGATGAGGCCGTCGCCCTGTGCGCGCGCATAGTCCCCTTGTTCGAGGAGCGGGGAATACCCGTAATACGTCTCGGGCTCAATCCCACCGACGAGCTTTCCGGCGGACAGGCCGTGGCCGGAGCGTATCATCCCGCTTTCGGGGAGCTCGTGTATTCAAGGATGTTTTATTGCCGCGCCGCGGATCAGCTGAAGGAACTCGCTCCCGTATCACATGCCGAAATATACGTTGATCCTTCCGACGTTTCGAAAATGACAGGCCACGGCAGAAATAATCTTACGGAGCTGAAGAAGCTCTTTTCGCTGACGGACATACGGGTAAAAAGCCGTGAAATGCATCCCGGAAGCATTGTAATTTCCGCCTTTTTGAGGTAAAATAAATCAATTACGATCAAACCGCCCGTGCAGCCGTTTCGCAGATCCGGGCAAAGACTCGACGATCGTATATTCTTCACAGCGGGGGTCGCAACGTGTATCTTAAAGCTCTCGAGATCCAGGGTTTCAAATCTTTTCCCGACAAAATACGTCTGTCCTTTGAAAAGGACATGACTGCCATAGTGGGACCGAACGGCAGCGGCAAATCCAATATCGCCGACGCCGTCAGTTGGGTCATGGGAGAACAGAGCAGCAAAAATCTGCGCGGTCAGAAAATGGAAGACGTCATTTTCGGCGGGAGCGGGCAGCGCGGCCCTGCCGCGTTTGCGCAGGTATCGCTCGTGTTCGACAACAGCGCCGGCATCTTCAAAACGGAGGGCGACGAAACGCTCATCACCAGACGGTACTACCGCAGCGGAGACAGCGAGTATTATATAAACAAAAAGCTCGTCAGGCTCAAGGATATCAACGAGCTTCTTATGGACACCGGACTCGGACGGGACGGGTATTCGATAATAGGCCAGGGAAAGGTCGACAGTATCCTTTCCGCAAAAAGCACGGACAGACGCGAGATATTTGAGGAAGCCGCAGGAATATCAAAGTTCAGATACAGAAAAGAGGAAGCCCAGCGCAAGGTCGAGAAGACCGAAGAAAACCTTTTGCGTATAGGCGACAAGATATCCGAGCTGGAGCTTCAGCTCGAGCCTCTGAAAAAACAGGCGGAAACGGCGAAAAAATATCTGATACTCCGCGACGAGCTCAGAGAGCTTGAAATTTCCGTATGGATGGACAGCCTCGACAAGCTTCAGGTCCGTTCGCTTAAGCTCGACAGCGAATATACTCAGATCGGAGAAAGCCTCGAAAGCGCCAAGGAGCAGCTCGAGCTGCTGTATTCCGGCGCGGAGGAATTCAGCGAGGGTATGCGCCTGGCCGACGTCCGGGCCGACGCCGAAAGGGAAAAAATAGCCGTTGAGGATTCCGCAGCGGCNNCCCGCCGATAACGAAGCGGCTCTGATCGAAGCGGAAATAAAGAGCAACGAAGAGACCGTGAGCAGAATACTTGACGAGGTCAGCAGCAGCGGAGAGAGGGAAAACGAGCTTAACCGAAGGCTGGAAAACGACCGCCGGAGGCTGGACGAAATAGCTGCGGAGCTCGACGCCGCGGCAGCGGAAAAAGCTGAAATGTTCGCTCTTGCGGGAGAACAGGAGGCCGAGGCGGACCGCGTATCTCAGACCCTCGGGAAGCTTTTGTCCGAAGCTGCTGCGGCGGACAGCGCGGCTGCGGCGGAAAACGCGAAAAAGCTCGCGCTCAACGCCGCCGCCGAGGATCTGACGCGGCGGAAAAACGACGCCGTTGACGAAGCGGGCAGGATCGCAGAGAGGCTCGAGCGCGAAACCGCCGCGCTCAAAGACGCGCGCCTGCGCCTTGAAGAAGCGTCCGAAAAGGCAGACGGCGCGGAAAATGCCGTAAAAGGCTTTCAGCTGAGGATAGACACCCGCAGAAAGCGCAGGGATGAGCTTTCTCAGCAGCTTCGCGAGCTTCGCGTGAGAGAGGGCGCGGTCAATTCGCGCATCGATCTTTTGTCGGATATGCAGAAGGAGCATGAGGGCTTCTCCAACGCTGTCAAGACCGTAATGCGCGAAAAGAGCCGGGGCATGCTGAAAAACATTCACGGCACCGTCGCGGAGCTTATCAAAACAGACGACCGGTACACGGTCGCCATAGAGACCGCTTTGGGTCAGAGCCTTCAGAGCATAGTCGTTTCCCGGGAGGAAGACGGAAAAGCCGCCATCAATCTGCTTAAGCGCAGCGACAGCGGCAGGGCGACCTTCCTGCCCATGAATACCGTAAGGGGCAGCGAGCTTTCCGAACGCGGAGCAGAGGACGAATACGGCGCGGAGGGTATAGCGTCGCGGCTTATAAAATACGATCCTCAGTATGAAAAAATAATGCTCAGCCTTCTCGGAAGAACGCTGGTGGCCGAGGATATGGACAGCGCAATCGCGATCTCGAGAAAGTATTCCAACCGCTTCAGAATAGTTACTCTGGACGGACAGCTTATCAACGCCGGAGGCTCAATGACCGGCGGAAGCGCGGCGAGGGGCGTAGGCATCCTGTCGAGGGGGAACGAGCTTGCCAGGCTGAAAAAAGAAGCTGTTTCGCTGGAAGAAAAGTGCGCCGAAACGTCAAGGGCTTTATCCGCCGCCGAAAAAGAGCTCGCCGAGGCCGAATTCAGCGCCGAGAGCGCCTCTTCCGAGCTTCGTGACGCCCAGGATGAGCTTCTGAGCCTTAAAACGGAGACCGAGCAGAGAGAGATCCTTGTCCGCTCAATGACGGAGAGTGAAAGCTCTTTCAATAAGACGATGGATGATATCGACGCCGCGCTCGGGACCAACAGGAATTCGGCCGAGGAAGCGGAAAAGGAGGCGCGGCGTCAGACCGCGTTGGCGGAGGACAGGCGCGCGCAGGCAGAGGCCGTGAGCAGAGGCAGAGACGAGCTGGAGCGGCAAATGACTGAGCTCAACGAGAAAACGGCCGTTATTCGCGAAAAGGAAGCGCAGCTTTCGGCGGAAAAGGAAAGTCTTATACGCAGCACGGCGGAATGGGAAAGCATGCTTGAAAGCTTCGGAGCGGAACGCTCGAGCCGTATGAGCGGTATCGAGGCATTGAAGTCGCGAAACGCCGAGCTTGAAAATATCGCGAAGGAGAAAAGGAACTCCGCAGAGGAGCACAGAGCGGCGTCGGCCGGGAGAAAGGACGCGCTTAACGCGATAATTGCCGAAAAACTCGATTTTGAAGCCCGCCGAACCAAAGCGGATAAGGAAGCGCAGGAAAAAAACCGGGAGATAAACGAGCTTGAGCGACAGTTTGCCGATACGGGCTCGCGAAAGAACGCCGCCGAGCTTGAAGAAAAGCAGCTCGTAGACAAGCTCTGGGACAGCTATGAGCTGAGCAGAACTGCGGCGCAGCGCCTGCGCACCGAGCTTGAAAGCACCGCAAAGGCGGCAAAAAGGATATCGGAAATAAAACGCGATATCTCGCGTATGGGTAATCCCAACATAGGCGCCATAGACGAGTTTGAAAGAGTAAACGAGCGATATACGTTTCTGACGGACCAGAGGGACGATATCGAAAAAGCGAAAAAAGAGCTCGTCGGCATCGTCAACGACATCACGGAAGAAATGAAAAAGGTGTTCTCGGACGAATTCAAGGCGATAGCCGAGAGCTTTTCGGAAACGTTTTCCGAGCTTTTCGGCGGAGGCAGCGCCAAGCTGCTGCTGGAGGATGAGGAGGATATCCTGAACTGCGGCATCGAGATACGCGTTTGTCCCCCGGGAAAGACGGAGCGAAGTCTTACGCTGCTTTCGGGCGGAGAAAGAGCCTTCGTCGCCATCGCGCTTTATTTTTCCATACTTAAAATACGCCCGACTCCGTTCTGCATCGTTGACGAGATAGAGACCGCCCTTGATGAAAACAACGTCGGACGTTTCGCCGAATACCTGCGTAAAATGTCCGTATACACACAGTTTTTGATCATTACTCACCGCAGAGGCACCATGGAAGAAGCGGATATGCTTTACGGAGTGACGATGCAGAAGGGTATTTCACGCGTGATAGGAGTGGATCTCCAGGAAGCTCTCGAAAAAACATAAGGATGAAACGAAAATGGGATTTTTTGAAAAAATAAAAACCGGACTTGCCAAAACAAGAAACAATATTTCCGGGCAGCTTCACGGCATGCTCGACAGCTTCACCGGCGCAAACGAGGATTTCTTCGACGAACTCGAAGAAACGCTCATTATGGCCGACCTCGGCGCCGAGCTTGCGGTAAGCACCGTGGACACGCTGCGGGAAAGAGTGAAGAAAAAGGGGATACGGGGTCCCGAGATCAGGCAGGAGCTTGAAGAAATACTGTCCGAGGTCCTTGATTTTGAAGACAAGAGTATTAAAACCGATACAAAGCCGTCTATAATACTCGTGACCGGCGTCAACGGCGTGGGAAAAACGACCACGATCGGAAAGCTGGCTTCGCGATATGTTTCGGAAGGAAAAAAAGTGCTTTTGTGCGCCGGCGATACCTTCCGCGCGGCGGCGGCGGAGCAGCTTTCCATATGGGCGGAGCGTTCCGGCGCCGATATAGTCAGGCACGAGGAGGGATCGGACCCCGGGGCGGTCGTATTTGACGGCATTTCGGCGGCAAAGGCGAGGGGAAGCGACGTCATAATCTGTGACACCGCCGGCCGCCTGCACAACAAGGCGAACCTTATGAACGAGCTCGGAAAGATCAGCCGTATAATCGACCGCGAGCTTCCGGGCGCATGCCGCGAAAACCTCCTTGTGATCGACGCTGCCACCGGTCAGAACGGACTTATCCAGGCAAAACAGTTCGGAGAAGCGGCAAAAATAACGGGAATAGTGCTTACTAAGCTTGACGGCACCGCGAGAGGCGGAATCGTCTTCGCGGTCGCCAAAGAACTCGGTATTCCCGTAAAGCTCATAGGCGTCGGAGAAAAGACGGACGATCTTCTGGACTTCAACGCCGCGGAATTTGTAAAGGCGCTGCTTGAATGAAATTCGTGCTTGCAAGTCAAAACCCGAAAAAGCTTCTGGAAATGCGGGCGATACTGTCCGCCGAGGGCGTTGAAGTCATTTCACAGAAGGACGCCGGGATAAACGTCGATCCCGAAGAGACCGGGGATACGTTTGAGGAAAACGCCGTTATAAAGGCAAAAGCAGTCGTGGAGGCGTCGGGCCTGCCGGCGATCTCGGATGATTCTGGCCTTGCAGTGGATGCCCTCGGCGGTGCGCCGGGAGTATATTCCGCGAGATATACCGGCGATCATAACGACAGCGACGAGGCAAGGTACCGCCTTTTGCTTGAGAATATGAAAAACGTGAAACAAAGAAGCGCGAAGTTCGTCTCATATGCAGCCGCGGTCTTTCCGAACGGAGACGTTGTTTCGGCCTGCGGAGAGTGTGTCGGCAGCATCGCGCTCGCTCCGCGCGGCAGCGGAGGCTTCGGTTACGACCCTGTTTTTCTTCTGCCGGACGGCAGAATGATGTCCGAGCTGAGTGCGGAGGAAAAAAACGTTATCTCACACAGAGCTGCAGCGCTGGCGGCTCTGAAAACAAAACTGACGGAGTACCTGAAAAATGCTGACAAGTAAACAAAGAGCTTTTCTCAGATCCCTTGCGAACGGCGAGGATACGATAGTACACATCGGCAAGGGCGGCATTACCGAAAACACTGTCAAGCAGACCGCCGAGGCACTGAAGGCGAGAGAGCTTGTGAAATGCAGAGTGCTTGAAGCCTCCCTGCTTGACGCCAAAGCCGCCTGTGACGAGCTTGCGGAAAAGACCGGAGCAGACGGCGTACAGGTGATAGGCACGAGATTTGTGCTGTATAAAGCAAATCCCGACTCGCCGGCGATCAAGCTCCCGAAAAAATGAAGATCGGTTTTTTCGGGGGTACGTTCAATCCTCCGCATTCCGGGCACATGAGCGCGGCCGCCTCGGCAGCGGAACAGCTCGCGCTCGACAGGCTCTTTTTCATACCTACGGCGATCCCGCCGCATAAGGAGCTTCCCGCCGACTCGGCCTCCGGGCTCCAACGTTATGAAATGATCAGGATCGCGTGCGAAGATAACCCCGGCTG
>DBWE01000097.1:9534-17102 GCA_002308315.1 Clostridiales bacterium UBA1246
GCCCGGGAATTGAAGGAAGCGTATCCCGGCGCCGAGCTCTGGATGCTTTGCGGCGAGGATATGTTTTTTACTCTGGACCGGTGGTATCGCTCGGAGTTTTTATTCGAAAACGTAAGCATAGCGGTTTTCGCGCGCAATGATTTTTCGGAGGAAAAGCTTTCACGGCATGCGGAGACGCTGCGACGTGAAAAAGGCGCGACGGTTCGCCTGATAGCGACGGATCCCGTTGTCATTTCGTCCACGGGGCTTCGTGAAATGCTGAAAAACGGAGCCGGCGGAGATTATCTGAGCGACGGAGTATATTCATATATCCTGAAAAACAGGTTATACGGCGTCCGACCGCAGCCCGACAAGCTGTGGAGACTGGTGAAACCGTGGATCAGTGAAAACCGCATGCTCCACGTGGAAGGCTGCCGCGAAGAAGCGGTAAAGCTCGCGCGGCGCTGGGGCGCAGACGTCCTTGACGCCGAAAACGCCGCCGTGCTGCATGATCTGACAAAGGGCATGGCCCCAAATGAACAGTTGATATTATGCAAAAAATATGGTAAAATAATCAGAAACATCGAAAAAGAAGATCATAACGTGCTCCACGCCTTTACCGGAGCCGAGATCGCCGGCGCACTTTTCGGAGTTTCCGACGAAGTGTGCAGCGCGATAAGATGGCATACTACCGGTAAGGCGGACATGACCCTTTTGGAAAAAATCATATGGCTGGCCGATTACATCGAGCCTTCAAGGAGCTTTCCGGGGATCGAAGAAGTGCGAAGGCTCGCTTATTGCGATATCGACGGAGCAATGACGCTCGCGCTGCGTATGAGTCTTGATAATCTGGAACGCAGGGGAATAAAACCGTACGGCGCCACGTTTGAAGCGCTGGCGTTTCTGACTGACGGGGGAGAAAAAAAGATATGAAGCTTTTTGGCGGAATGCGCCGCAGACAAACTGACGAATTTATCGACAACGACGAAATGTCCGCGGTAAACGAAGATGCCGATATTGAAAAAGAAATAGACGAAATAATCGAAGACGAGAGCCTGCTCTCGGACGTGCCGGACGAAGAAGACAGCGAGGATTTTACCCGCGTGTTCCGAACCGCGGATGAGATCGGCGACGATACGGACGGAGAAGAGCACTATCACACTCCCGAGGAAGAGGAAGAGATCGAGGAGATGATATTTGCTTATCAGCGCCGCAAAAAGAAGAGAAGGATTATTATTTGTTCCGCGGTCGCGGTCCTGCTTGTGGGAGCGGTCGTCGGATATGCGTCTTTTGTTAAGCCTCCGGCGATGAAGCCGTCGACATATACGAACAGGCCTCTGCCGACGGCGGACAGCGAGGAGATCCCTGAGGTGCCGCCGCTGAACGCCGATGAGGAGCTCGGAGACAAGCCGGAGGTCCAGGCCGGCACAAAGACAAGACGCGAGGGTATCCGTACGTTCCTGCTGGTTGGCATGGAGCAGAGCTTTGCCAATACCGATACTCTTATGGTCGGAATGATAGATACCAACGAAAAGACCGTTGATATTGTCAGTATCCCCCGCGATACCTGCGCCAATGTGGTTTATGAAAGCAAAAAGATCAACGGCGTTTACGCATACAGCGGCGGGATCGACGGGCTGGTCAAAGCCGTGGAGGACATGACAGGCTTCCCGATAGACAGTTATATCATGGTAAATGTCAAAGGTTTCGTATCGCTTGTGGATACCGTCGGCGGAGTCAACTTCAACGTGCCTTACAATATGAATTATGACGACCCGACGCAGAACCTGCATATCCATTTCAACACCGGAGAACAGTATCTTTCCGGCAGCGACGCGGTCAAGGTCGTACGCTGGCGTCAGAACAACGACGGCAGCAACTACGGCGATATAGTCCGCATTCAGACGCAGCAGGATTTTCTGAAAACGATAATCAAAAAATGCCTGTCTCTGTCCAATATCACAACAAAGCTTAAGGATTATATCGACATTTTCAAGACCTATGTCACCACCGACCTTACCACGGGAAATCTGCTGTGGTACGGCGAGCAGTTCCTGAAGATGTCCTCGGACGGCTTCCGTTTCCATACGCTGCCGTCAAATTACTACGATTCGATCAAGGGCTTTTCTTACGGCACCATACTCGTGGACGAGTGGCTTGAGCTCCTCAACGAATCGCTCAATCCCTTTGAGGAAGAGATCAAGCTTGAGGATATCAACGTAGTGTCGCGCAACTCACGCGGTGAGCTTTACGCAACGACGGGCTATATTGCCGGCGGGTACGATTCCTTCCTTGATTACAACGAGTTTATCAAGACTCTTTTCCCGGATAATGATAATGACGACGAAGACAGCGGGGAAGAAGAGCAGAATAACGGCGGCACGAGCGGCAATTCTTCTTCGAATACGTCAACCCCCGTGAATACCGCGCCCCCGGATGTCACTACGCCTCCTGACGACGTGACGCCTCCTGACGACGTGACGCCTCCTGACGACACTACGCCTCCGGACGACACTACGCCTCCGGACGATACGACGGTCCCGGACGATACGACGCCTCCGGACGACACGACGGTCCCGGACGATACGACGCCTCCGGACGATACGACGCCTCCGGACGATACGACGGTCCCGGACGACACGACGGTCCCGGATGACGTGACGCCCCCGGACGACGTGACGCCGGCGCAGCCCGATGAGCCTGTAACGGAGGAATGATATATGCTCACACCGGAAGAATTGATGAAACTTGCAGTCAAAGCTTTGGACGGCAAAAAGGCCAGGGATCTGGTCGTTTTGAAAACATATGAGCTTACCGTGCTTGCGGATTATTTCATAATCTGTACCGCCGGTTCGACTACACAGATAAAGACGCTTTCCGACGAAGTCGGCAAGGTGCTTACCGAAGCCGGCGAGCCTCCGCGCCGCACCGAAGGCTACAGGGGCGGCGGATGGGTCCTGCTTGATTTCGGCTGTATCGTCGTGCATATTTTCCTTAACGAGACCAGGCAGTTTTATGATCTTGAGCGTCTTTGGAGCGACGCCGAAAAGGTCGACGTTTCAGCGCTTATCACACAGTAAGAAGGTTTGCAGTAAATGAAATACGAATTTCACGCAATAGAAAAAAAGTGGCAGAAAAAATGGGATGAGGAGAAAACGTTCAAGGCCGTCACCGGGGACTCCAAACCGAAATTTTACGGCCTTATAGAATTTCCATATCCGTCGGGAGAAGGTCTGCATGTCGGTCATCCAAGACCGTATACCGCTATGGATATCATAGCGAGAAAACGCCGCATGCAGGGCTACAACGTGCTTTTCCCCATAGGCTTTGACGCCTTCGGTCTGCCTACGGAGAATTATGCGATAAAGCATCATATGCAGCCGTCTGTCGTAACGCAGCGCAACATAGCGCATTTTACCGAGCAGCTGAAGACCCTGGGATACAGCTTTGACTGGGACAGATGCGTAGATACCACCGACCCGGAGTATTATAAGTGGACACAGTGGATATTCCTCAAAATGTTCGAAAAGGGTCTTGCGTACAAGACGTATATGCCGGTCAACTGGTGTACCTCCTGCAAATGCGTGCTTGCAAACGAGGAAGTCGTTGACGGCGTATGCGAGCGCTGCGGCAGCCCCGTTATCCGCAAGGAAAAGAGCCAGTGGATGCTCGGGATCACAAAGTACGCTCAGAGGCTGCTTGACGATCTTGACGGGCTGAATTTTATCGAAAGAGTTAAGATCCAGCAGCGCAACTGGATAGGCCGCTCCACCGGAGCAGAGGTGGTTTTTTCAACGACGGCGGGGGACAGCATCACGGTGTTCACCACGCGGCCCGATACGCTCTTCGGCGCCACCTATATGGTCATTTCGCCCGAGCACGAGCTGGTGAACAAATGGCTCGACAAACTTGAAAATGCCGAAGAGGTCACGGCATATAAGGAAGAAGCCGCAAAGAAATCCGATTTCGAACGTACCGAGCTTTCCAAGGAAAAGACCGGCGTGGAGCTCCGCGGAGTCAGAGCAGTCAATCCCGTGACGGGCGGAGAGCTTCCGATATTCATAAGCGATTACGTGCTTGCCAGCTACGGTACGGGCTGCATCATGGCAGTGCCGGGTCACGATACGCGCGACTGGGAGTTTGCGAAAAAATTCTCTCTGCCGGTCATAGAGGTCGTTTCCGGAGGCGACGTTTCCAAAGAAGCGTTTACCGACTGCGAGACGGGAACGATGGTAAATTCGGGCTTCCTCAACGGACTGAGCGTTGAACAGGCCAAGAAAAAGATCATCGAATGGCTCAGCGACAAGGGCCTCGGGAAAGAAAAGGTAAACTATAAGCTCAGGGACTGGGTATTTGCAAGACAGCGCTACTGGGGTGAACCGATACCCATCGTCAAATGTCCCGTCTGCGGTTTCGTGCCCCTGCCGGAAAGCGAGCTGCCGCTGCTTTTGCCGGAGGTAAAATCATACGAGCCTACCGATAACGGCGAGTCGCCGCTTGCCCATATCAGAGATTGGGTAGAGTGTACCTGTCCCAAGTGCGGAGGGAAAGCGGAAAGGGAGACCGATACGATGCCGCAGTGGGCGGGATCCTCGTGGTACTTCCTGCGCTATATGGATCCACACAATAAAAACGAGCTCGCTTCAAAAGAGGCGCTGGATTACTGGGGCATGGTAGACTGGTACAACGGAGGTATGGAGCATACCACCCTGCATCTGCTTTATTCACGCTTCTGGCATAAGTTCCTCTACGATATCGGCGTGGTGCCCAATCCCGAGCCGTATGCCAAGCGCACGAGCCACGGAATGATACTCGGCGAAGACGGGCAGAAAATGTCCAAATCCAGAGGCAACGTCATCAATCCCACAGACATAGTCAATCAGTACGGCGCCGATACCATGCGTCTTTACATCATGTTTATCGGAGACTTCGAAAAAGCCGCGCCGTGGTCTTCGGACGCCGTGAAGGGCTGCAAACGCTTCCTTGACAGGATATGGAATTTGGGAGAACGCGTTTCCGGAGGCGGAAAGGGATATTCCCGCAACAACGAGGCTTCGATCCATCGCACGATAAAAAAGGTGAGCGAAGACATTGACGCGATGAAGTTCAATACCGCCATCGCTGCCATGATGTCTCTGGTCAACGAGTTTTACGACAAGGGCGCCGACAGGGATGATTTCTGCGCTCTTCTGAGGCTGCTTTCGCCTTTCGCTCCGCATATTGCCGAGGAGCTTTGGCAGCTCCAGGGACAGAAAGGAATGTGCTGCACCCAGCCGTGGCCGGAGTATGACGAGTCGAAAATGGTAGAGGCTGAGAAAACCATTGCGGTTCAGGTCAACGGCAAGCTCAAGACCACGGTCACCGTCGCGACCGACGCGGCAGACGATGCGATCACCGCCGCCGCGTGCGCGGACGATAAAATCAAAAAGATACTCGGAGAGTCGGAGCTTATTAAAACCATAGTAGTAAAAAACAAGCTCATTAATCTTATCGTTAAGCCCAAAAATGCTTGACAATTATATGCACGGGTATTATACTGTTACAGCTAAGGCCCATCGGAGGGAGGGAAATAAGTGTCGGAAGTCAGAGTTAAGGAAAACGAGTCTCTTGACAGCGCTCTGAAGAGATTTAAGAGAAGCTGCGCGAAGGCAGGCGTATTGGCTGACCTGAGAAAGAAAGAGTATTATCAGAGCCCCAGCGTAAAGCGTCGCAAGAAGTCCGAGGCCGCCAGAAAGAATAAGAACAAGAGATATTACTGATCATTGCCTGAAAAGCCCGATTATCTTTCGATAATCGGGCTTTGTAATTGCCGGGATTGCCGGATATATCACATTTCCGATATCTCCTCCAGGCTCCATTCGGGATACATGGCTATCATTTCGGCGACGCCGTATTCCGCCGCCGCCGTTTCTTTCATCCTGACTGTGGAAACGTCGTCAAAAAGTATGAAATGCTTTCCGTTATGACGGGAAATGTATTTGCAGCAAAGCTCATCGGAAACAAAGACCTCGCCCTCGGGCAGCCGGTCAACGAACGTTCCGCGTCCGTCCGGGCAGGGAAGCGAAAAACTGTGGCGCAGCCTTTCCAGGTCGAGTACGGTATTTTCCGCTCCGAATTTCCTCACGGCGTCTTCGAGCATTTGTCTGAAGCTTCCTCCGGTCACGGCGGAGGATATCACGGCCTTTGCTCCGCAGCCCGAGAGCCATGCTTCTTCCGTAAGGTATACGCCTATCCCGCGCGCCGTAAGAGCCCCGCAGATACGCATGGTCTCCAGCTGCGGCGCAGCGCCGAAGCCGAACATGACGGCTCGGAAGGCGTGCCGGAAGCATATATCGGCAACGGTACCGGCAAGGGAATACCGTATGTCGCCGCCGACGGCCAATATGCCGCCGCTGACTTCGTTTGAGGGTTCCCGCAGACTGTCAAAGCTGCAGGATAAATGCACCACGGGCAGCCTGAGTCTGCCTACGCTTCTAAGCGCGGAGTCTGCCGCAGCTGCCATCAATCTTTTATTCAATATGATATGCTCCGTAATATGAAAGGGTGATATGCATGGACAGATTTGACGAGTTAAGAAAAAAACTGGCTTCCTCGGGCATTGACGCGATGCTGATAACGGGGGAGTCGAACCGTAGATATGCCGCGGGCTTTCCTTCCACCGCGGGGGCTGCGCTCATTACCGAAGAGGGGTCGTACTTTTTTGTGGATTCCCGCTATATCGAGGCCGCGAGAGCGAATATCCGAAATGCCGAAGTGAAAATGACTGATAAAAACAACAGCTATGAAAAGCTGATAAATGCCGTTCTCGAAAAAACGGGGGCAAAAAAGCTCGGAGTGGAGGAAGACGAGCTCAGTTATTCGGCGTTTGAAGCATATCGGAACAAGCTCAATGCGGAGCTTGTTCCCGCACAGAACGTAATTACCGAATTGAGAATGGTCAAATCCGCCGAGGAGCTCGATAAGCTCATATGCGCCCAGCGCATTTCCGAGCGCGCTCTTGAGCAGGTGCTCGGCATGATCAGACCCGGAATGACCGAGCGCGATATAGCCGCGGAGCTGACTTACCGTATGCTCAAAGAAGGCGCGGAGACGACGTCTTTTGAGCCCATTGTCGTTGCCGGGGTAAAAAGCAGTATGCCGCACGGCGTCCCGGGAGACAACGTTATAAAAGACGGAGATTTTCTGACCATGGATTTCGGGTGCAAATATGAAGGTTATTGCTCCGATATGACCCGCACGGTCGCCGTAGGTCATGCAAGCGATGAGATGAAGGAAGTATATCATACTGTCCTTTCCGCCCAGACAGCCGCGATCGAGGCGGCACACGCGGGCATGAAGGGCGCCGAGCTTGATAAGATCGCCCGAGACGTGATAGTAAAAGCAGGATACGGCGACTGCTTCGGACACGGCTTCGGTCACGGCGTNNCGAAGCGCCTACGGCAGGGCCTTCCGGTCAGAAGGAGATGCCCGCGGGGGCGGTGATCTCGGCGGAGCCGGGGATATATCTTGAAGGGCGTTTCGGAGTGCGTATAGAGGATGTGATCATTCTCAGGGAAAACGGCTGCGAGAATATCACCAGGGCTCCGAAG
>DBWE01000065.1 GCA_002308315.1 Clostridiales bacterium UBA1246
TTCTCGGCGCTGAGCGGGTGGATCATGTTGCATATGCCGCCGACGAGGTTGACGGCGTAGAACATGTATATCGCCTGGGGGCAGTTCGGCATGGCGATGGTGATCTTGTCGCCCTCGCGCACTCCGAGGGTCTTGAGGGAGCGGGCGCACAGCTCTATATTCTGCACCATGCGCAGATAGCTGGTGGAGCGGCCCATGAAATCAAAGGCGATATAGTCCGGGTATTTTTCCGCGACTCTCTTGACCATGTCGAACATGGAGCCCCGGAAATATTCCAGATGCGCCGGGACGTCGCCTAAATTGCGTATCCAGGGGGTCTTTACTTCGGTCGTGCTCATCAGTAATCTACCTCCTCCGTGAGCGGACGCTCAAGCAGCTCGGGGTTTTCAAGCAGCTTTTTGAGCAGGCGTACGCTTTTGGAATAGTAATATCCGTCGGCTATGCGCTCGTCCACCGTCAGCCCGAGATCGAGGCTGTCGCGCATTTCGAAGGTCCCGTCGTCGCTGAAAAACGGTCTGAGCTTCCGTTCGCCCACGGCGACGAAAAGGGAATTCGTGCCCCAGTTGGTCAGATGGTGATAGCCCGAGTGCAGCTTTATGGAGCCGAGATTGGTGAGGACTATCGAGGAATAATATGGATCGGACTCTATAAGGGAGGCGGGGACGAGACCGTGCACGTCCAGGCGGCATACTATCCACACAATAAAGCGCGACAGGAAGCGGGGCATGCGGTTGAACATGTCCATGCTCTCGGTGGAGCTGTCCGCCTTGTCGCTGCGGCAGGACGTGATCTGAGCGACTATCTTGTCCTTTACGGTATCGATGGTGTCGTCGTCGGAAAAATGGATGATGGCGAGAGCTTCGTTCGCGTTGTCGGCAAACTGCTTTTTCACAACGAAAGACGCGGTCAGCTCGTTGCGCTGATATACGTTCTTGTTGGCTATAAAACGGTTCATCTTCGGCCTGAGGGCCACGGTGCGGGCCATGGCGGCCACGATGACGTAGAAAAGCTTGAGCGGGAACTCGCCGCCGTCGGCGTTTTTCTTTTCAAGATAGGCGTTTATCGCCGTGAGGTCGACGCGCTCGGAAATGAAGGCCTCGTTGTCGCAGCGGTTGGGGTAAAGCAGGGGGACTATATAGTGCATCGAGTCCAGATCGCGGAGCAGCTTGCCGTCCTTGCGGTCGCCGAGGCGTTTTTTGTTCTTTCCCAAATCGATCAGTCCCATCATTATATTATGCGGTTTTTGTCGAACGATATCAGTATATATCTTTTCCCGCGGCTTTTCAAGACGGGGCGCGTATGGTAAAATGACGATGCTACTCAATAAATATTGCGAACGGAGCCGAAAATGAACATGGTAACTTACGCGTCGCTGAGAAAAAACGAAGACGTAAATCTGTACATACGAAAGGCGGACGACGCCCTCAACGCATTGGGCTATACCGAGCACAGCTTCGGTCACGTCGGCCGCGTGGCCAGAACGGCGGGGTATATCCTCGAAACGCTCGGATATCCCGACAGGACGGCGGAGCTGGTCAGGATAGCCGCGTATCTTCACGACATAGGCAATCTCATCAACCGCGTCGAGCATTCGCAGAGCAGCGCGCTTATGGCGTTCAGGCTGCTGTCGGATATGGGCATGCCCCCGGAGGAGGTGGCCGACGTCGTTTCGGCCATAGGCAACCACGACGAGGGGACCGGCACGCCCGTAAATCCGCTCGCGGCCGCGCTGATCCTGGCGGACAAGTCCGACGTTCGCCGCAGCCGCGTGCGCAACGGCGACAAAAGCACGTTCGATATCCACGACAGGGTCAATTACTCGGTGAAAAAATCGGAGCTTACGATAAGCGAGGACCGAGGCAGCATACAGCTCAGACTGTCGGTCGATACCCGCTACGGCTCGGTGATGGATTATTTCGAGATATTCATGGAACGCATGATGATGTGCCGCAAGGCGGCGGAGGCGCTGGGAATGAAATTCAAGCTCATGATAAACGAGCAGCAGCTCATCTGAAAGGGTACGGACGAATGAAAAGAAAGAACGGAGAGCTCGACGGCGCGTGGGAGGAGCCCGGCGTGATCGGCACGCGGATAGAGATAGACGGGAAAAGGCTCACGGTGCTGTGGCGCGGGGGGCCGGTCCTGGAGACCGCGTTCGAGGCCGTGAGCACTGACGGAGGTTCGGAGCTGCGGCTGAGAAAGAACGGCCTGCGCTATCCGGACGCCGCGTCCGACTACGCCTCGGTGACGGGCCTGAGGTACGACGGAGAGGGACTGGAGCTGACGGAGCTTTTCCCGATAAGCGGGGAGAGCCGGACGGTCCTGCGCAGAACGGAAAACTCCCGCTACGGGAATTTCGAGATAAGGGACGACATATTGAAGGAGCTGCGCGGCGCATGGAAAAGCAGCGACGGGTTTTTCACGCTGGAGATAAAAAAAGACGTCCTCAGCCTCAACGGCAGGACGACGAGGATACATGTACTCAGATCGAAAAATGCCGGGGAGAGGGACGGTTATATCCTTGCCGACCGCGACCCTTCGGTCACGGAATGGGAGGGCTTCGGCCGCTTTGAATACTTCGGCGGCAGAATCAGCGCGAGGATGATCGTGCTCGACGCGCCGCCGATGGTGACGGTGTTTGAAAAAATACGGTGAACAACGGGCTGCCGCAAAGAAAACGAACGGCAGCCCGTTATTCGCCGTGCTCGGAACGGATGAGCGCGAGCACCTCGCGAAGATCCGTTATCTCCCTGTCTGTGCGGACGCCCAGGGTGTTTTTTGCCCCGCGGGGATTGTACCACCAGCACAGTATGCCGGCGTTGCTGCCGCCGAGCATATCGCCGGAGAGCGAGTCGCCTATTATGACGGTCTCATCCTTTTCGGCCGGGCCGATGAGGGCAAGAACGATATCGAAAAAATCGGCGGACGGTTTTTCAAAGCCTATCTCCTCCGAGATGAAGATGCCGTTCATAAAATAGTAAAGCCCGCTGGAGCGCAGTCTGCTCTCCTGCACGCGGGCGCTGCCGTTGGTCACGACGAACTGCCGGACGTATTCTCCCAGCTCGTCGCATACGGATAAGCAGCCGTCAACGGGAAACTGCCGCAGGCACAGCGCCTCCTTATACGCCGCGTCGAAGAGAGCGGGATCGGCGTCTATGCCCTCGGAAGCGAAGAAATCGCGGAAGCGCCCCACGGCCACCTCGGCGCGGCTGCATTCGCCCTTTTCAAGGCGCTTCCAATAGGCGTCGTTGATGCGGCTGTAACGGGCGGCCATGGCGTCGTCCGCCCGCACGCCGATATCGTCAAGGCATTTTTTCAGGGCGAAGCGCTCGGTCTGCTCAAAATCGAGCAGAGTCCCGTCCACGTCCCATAAAACATTCTTTATCATTTTACGCTCCCCGGTGTCTGATCGGGACCATTATACTTAGTGTAAAATAGTTGTAGGAAA
>DBWE01000042.1:0-1988 GCA_002308315.1 Clostridiales bacterium UBA1246
ACCGACTGCTCTACCCCGCGATATTTATCTCAGCCAAAACAGTATAACCTAAAGAGACCGCCTTGTCAACAACAACTTTTGTCGCCGTTCGGCGAACGGACGCGGCGGGAGGCGGGGGAGATCGGGAGCCGGGCGGCGGTCCGGGAGGAAAAGCCCGATTTGCCGTCCCGGCGCGGTCTCATTGAAAAAGCGGCGGTTTTGTGGTATTCTTGACAGGCTGAGGATCATTCAGGGAGGAAAACACATGAAAAAATATATTGCGGCGATACTGCTGTCGGCGGCGCTTCTTCTTTCGGCGGGCTGCTCCGCGCCGTCGGAAAGCGCCGGAGGACGGCCCGTGGTCAATACAGAAAATCAGGCGTACTGGCGGGAAAGGCTCCAATTTTACCGTGAGGACGACAGCGTCCGTCAGGTAATGCTGGTGCGCTGCACGGAGGGAAGCAATGCCGAAGTGCAGTTCTACAATAAGCTGCCGGATCAGAACGACGCATGGACGCTTGTTTTCGAGAGCGACGCATACATCGGCAGGAACGGCGCGGGCAAGACCGGGGAGGGCGACGCTAAAACGCCGTACGGCGATTTCGGCGTACTTAGCGCGTTCGGGATACTGGATGATCCCGGAACGAAGCTCGATTACATCCCGATAACGCGGAGCATATATGCCTGTGACGAGGAAGGCGAATACTACAACCGCATCGTAGATACCGAGGAGACCGGCCACGCCTGCAAGGGAGAGGAAATGTTCCTCTACACGCCGGAGTACAATTACGGCGTCGCGCTGGATTACAACCCGGACAACGAATGGCCCAAGGGATCGGCGATCTTCCTGCACTGCAAGGGAGCCAAGGTGTTTACGGGCGGCTGCGTCGCAATCGACGAGGAGCTCATGCGCACGGTCCTGCAGTACGCCGAGCCGGGCATGCGCGTTATCATACACGAGGAGTATGCCGAGCAGCAGACAGCAGGATAACAGGCTCAACGCGCCTGCCGCCGTTTTTTACGCAAAGAAAGCGGAATGACGCCGTTTTCTCCGCCGGGATATCGCCGCGCCGACGTGCGCCGCTTAAATCCCGGATAAGACAGGCAGGGGGCGATACCGTGATTGACACACGGTACCGCCCCCTGCGGTTTTTGTTTGACCATCGGATTTTACAGCGGAAAGCTCAGCCCCGCCTGCTTGAACATATTGCAGAAGTCGAGGTAGTGCTCCTGCGGCGCGATTATATCGGCGACTCCGCCGCGGCCGAAGCCGAAGAACGCGAGGCGGTAAGGGCAGCGGCTGCCCTTGTGCACCGTGACGGCAACGACCTGTTTTCCGTCCATTTCGCGGACTTCGTAACCGACGGCGTCGGACACATCGGGCCGAATGTAATCGCGCACCATTTCTTTCGTACGCTTTATCGCGTTTTCGGGATCCGCGACGCCCGCCACGGCGCCGCCGTCCGTCACTCCGATCAGCAGCTCGCCGCCGTAGGTGTTGGCAAGGGTGACGATCCTGCTGCAGATATCGCCGGTGGGTACGGCGACCGGTTCGGGCGTATTTCTTTCATTCGCCATAACTCATCCCCGCTTTCCGAGCGTTATATAAGGCCATGTGCCGCTTCCGGCGGCACGTCCTTGGATTTTAAGCGCCTCGCCTCAGCTATCATTATAATAAATCCGTTATTGATGTCAATCGTTTTGCGAAAGACCGGAGCCGCGTGAGACTGCCGAAAACCGCGAGACAGGAGCGCGTATTCAGCCGCGTCCCCGCCCAACTGGGCGGGGACGCGGAGGCTCTTATTTAACGAAGTCGTCGATAAATTCATTGTAGACCTCGGGCAGGATCGCCGCGAGGTTGGCAAACTCCTTCATATTGTGCCTCAGCAGCGCCTGTACGGGCTCGAGGGGCATATTGAAGCCGTCGGGCAGCATCTTGTGAGGCTTGCCGTTCTTCACGCCGTAACCCATGAAGAAGCGGGTGCGCAGCTCGCTGCCGCCGGGGACGG
>DBWE01000042.1:2146-2295 GCA_002308315.1 Clostridiales bacterium UBA1246
TGGGTGGTGTCCCAATAGCGTTCCTTCAGGCTCAGGCTCTTGTCGAGGGCTTTTTCCGGATTTTGAGTCTGAACGAAGTAGTGGTCGTCGTGATCCCATATCTTGTAGCGCATGGCCTCCAGACCGTGCCAGGCGAACCAGAAGTCGAA
>DBWE01000042.1:2302-2694 GCA_002308315.1 Clostridiales bacterium UBA1246
TCCGGGGTGACGCCGGGCATGAAGGTAAGGTTGGCGAGCATGGCGCAGCCGTTGGGCAGCCGGCAGTAGCCTACCTCAAGGGGCAGATAGCCGGGGTCGAGAAGCTTGTTCATGTCTTCCGCGAGAAGTCCGAGAGCGGGATCGGAGGGCTTTTCCGCCATGTTGTATTTCTCGGGGTTGGGAGGTGTCAGCGGACGGATGAAATACTTGTAGAGAGGGCCGTTTTTCTCCTCCTCGGTGATGGGCACCGTCTGAGGCGGCTTCACGTCCCATTTGTCCATGGGAAGATCCTCGGTGCGGAAGGTCATTTCGCCGTCAACGTTCTTTACGATTATCCATTTCAGCCAATCAATGTTGTCCGTGTTCGGATAGTCCTCGCGCAGGAACCAGCC
>DBWE01000042.1:2745-3350 GCA_002308315.1 Clostridiales bacterium UBA1246
CACTTCATGGCCTCGTGCATGTCGGCCGCCGCGAGCCGGGGCAGCATGGCCTTTGCCCGGTATACGATGCCGAGAGCCTTTTCGATGCGGTCCGCCTTCATGTACACCGACTGCTCCACGGGCGCCATGGCCTCCTGGACCACCGCGATCACGTCCTCGGCCTTTACGCCGTCCCTGCGGTCAAGGAATTCTCGGATGTGCCGTATGACTGCCGCGGTCTGTTCGTCGCTGAGAGGCGCGGCCTCGCCGCCGAGATCCGCTGTTCCCACTTCCTCGGCGCAGCAGATGGCGGAGAACACGGCGTTCAGTATGCCGGAGCCGCGGTTTCGTCCCGGAGGAGCCGGCACCGCGCCGGCAAGGCCGGAGCCGCAGTAGGAGCAGTCGCCTATGGCGTAGAGTCCGTCCACGGTGGTCTTCATGTGGTGGTCGACGCGCACGCAGCTCTGCTCTCCTATCAGCATGGGGCAGACCTCCATGTCCTTGTCGACCTCGTCGCCGGAGCCGTCGTTAAGCGCGCGGAAACGCTCCGCGTAGGGCTGGCCCGAGAAGGCTCCGGGCCCTCTGGGAGCGCCCGCGTCGTTCGGACCGCCCATGGGAGGACCGCC
>DBWE01000191.1:0-7107 GCA_002308315.1 Clostridiales bacterium UBA1246
AGGCCGAGGTGGTATAAGTGTTTCAGGTATTCAGGAACGCCTGGAAGATCGAAGAGCTGCGCAAGAAGATAATCTTCACGCTGTTCATCATCCTTCTTTACCGCGTAGGCAACGCAGTACCCGTTCCGTATATCAACGTGGCTGCGCTCAAGAGCTATTTCGACAGCATGCAGGACACCGCCCTGGGCCTGATCAACGTCATGTCCGGCAGCGCGTTCAGCAACGCGACCATATTCGCGCTTTCGATACAGCCCTACATCAACGCATCCATCATCATCCAGCTGCTGTGCATCGCCATCCCCGCTCTGGAGAGGCTCCAGAAAGAGGGCGGCGAGGAAGGCAGAAAGAAGATATCCTCCATCACCCGTTACGCCACGGTCGTCATCGGCCTCATTCAGGGCGCCGGCTTCTATATGCTGATGCGCAACTACGGCATCCTGAACGCGGACGCGCCCCGTTTCTGGGCCGCGATCGTTATCGTGATGACCTTCTGCGCCGGCTCGGCGCTGCTGATGTGGCTGGGTGAGCAGATCACCGAGTTCGGCATAGGGAACGGCATTTCCATCATACTGTTCGCCAGCATCATTTCCCGCCTGCCGACGGCGGTATACCGCGTGATCATGAACCTGTCCACCGGCGCGCTGTCGGTAGTGGGCTTCATAGGCATCATAATCGGAGTAGCCGTCATCATAGTGCTGATCATTTACGTGACCAACGCCGAAAGACGCATTCCGGTACAGTATTCCAAGAGAGTGGTCGGCAGAAAAATGTACGGCGGGCAGAGCACCTACCTTCCCATGAAGGTGAACATGTCCGGCGTCATGCCGATAATCTTCGCGCAGTCGATAGCGTCCATCCCGGCTACGATAGCCTCCTTCATGCAGAAACCCAGCGAGGGAAGCTTCTGGGACGGCTTTTTGAAGGCGATCAATACCGATTCCATTCTGTATATGATCATCTACTTCCTGCTGATAATCGCTTTCGGCTATTTCTACGCGACCATTCAGTTCAATCCCATTGAGGTGGCGAACAACCTCAAGAAGAACGGCGGCTTTGTCCCCGGNNAACGGCGGCTTCATCCCCGGCTTCCGCGCCGGCAAGCCGACGTCGGAATTCATCAGCCGCGTGCTGAACCGCATCACGCTGTTCGGCTCCATCTACCTCGGCGTAGTCGCGGCGCTGCCCATAGCGTTCTCCAGGATCACCAAGGCCGCGGGCATCTCCCTCGGCGGCACGTCCATCATCATAGTGGTAGGCGTTTCGATCGAGATAGTCCAGACTTTGGAAAATCAGATGCTTATGAGACACTACAAGGGATTTCTTGAATAAACGAGGGGGCGGAAAAAATGACTATCATAATGCTCGGCCCTCCCGGAGCGGGAAAGGGCACGCAGGCGGAAATACTCAGCGCGAAGCTCGGCGTGACCACCCTTTCGACCGGCAATATCCTTCGCACCGCCATTGCCGAAAAGCGTCCCGTGGGACTGGACGCCAAAAAGTACATGGATAAGGGCGAGCTCGTGCCGGACGAGGTGATAATAGGCATAATCAAAGACTTCCTTGCCGGCCACGACCTGGGAAAGGGCTGCATCCTCGACGGTGTGCCCAGGAACATCAATCAGGCAAAGATGCTTGACGAAATGGGCGTGGCGATCGACGCGGCCGTCTCACTCGAGGTGAGCGACAGCGAGATAGAGCAGAGAATGGGAGGCCGCCGCTCCTGCCTGAAGTGCGGAGCAAGCTATCATGTAAAGGCCAATCCTCCCGCAAAAGAAGGCGTCTGCGACAAATGCGGCGGCGAGCTGACCATCCGCGAGGATGATAAGCCCGAGACCGTAAGACAGCGGCTGGCGGTGTATCATAAGCAGACCGAGCCCATAATCGGCTTTTACGCCGAAAAGGGCAAGCTGATCACCGTCGACGGCACCGCAGGCGTTGAAGAGACCGCGGAAAAGCTCGTCAAGGCACTGGAGATGATTCAGTGATCGTGCTGAAAACCGCACACGAAGTCGATGCGATGCGCCGGGCCGGGAAAATTACCGCGGCTGCCCGCGCTCTCGCGGGTGAAATGGTGAAGCCCGGCGTATCGACAAAAGCCATCGACAGAGCTGTGCATGACTTCATCGTCGGTCAGGGCGGGCGCCCCGCCTTCCTCCGCTACAACGGATATCCCGCAAGCACCTGCATTTCGATCAACGACCGGGTGATACACGGGATACCGGACAGCGTAAAGATAAAAGAGGGAGACGTCGTAAGCGTCGACGTGGGCGTATTCATAGACGGCTACAACGGCGACTGCGCGGCGACTTATATCGCCGGAACGGGGAGCAGTGAGGTCAGAAAACTCGTCGAGGTGACGAGACAGAGCTTTTTTGAGGGAATAAAATTTGCCCGCGCGGGCTGTCGGGTATCCGATATATCGCACGCCATACAGCAGTATGCGGAGCGGCACGGGTATTCGGTGGTCAGAGAGTACGTGGGGCACGGGATCGGAGAAAAAATGCACGAGGATCCCGAGGTGCCCAACTACGGAAATCCGGGACACGGACCCAGGCTGATGCCCGGCATGACGATAGCCGTGGAGCCCATGGTGAACATGGGCGGCGCGGCGGTAAGAGTGCTGGACGACGGCTGGACGGTGGTGACGAAAGACGGCAAGCCCTCCGCGCACTATGAAAACACGGTGCTCATCACGGCGGGCGATCCGGAGATACTCACACCGCTCGACGGAGACGGCGGCGATGCGCTGTAGGCTTTACGGCATAGCCGAGTCCTCCGCGGGGCATGACAAAGGAAGACTTTACGCGGTCACGGACGTAAGCGACGGCATTGTTTTCCTTGCCGACGGCAGGAGGCGGAAGCTCTCCGCGCCGAAGAAGAAAAACGCGAAACATGTTATTTTCCTGCCGGACGGCGAATTCAGAGCCGTGAGCGGGAAGACAGGCGACGGTATGACCGACGCCGCGCTGCGGCGAATGCTTGCCGCGGCGCGTGAACGGAGGAAGTACGCCGACAACGATCAGGGAGGGACATGATTTGGCAAAAGACGACGTCATCGAACTGGAAGGCACGGTCGTTGAATCGCTGCCCAACACGATGTTCACCGTCGATATTGGCAATGGGCACACGATACTTGCCCATATATCCGGTAAACTCAGAATGAATTTCATCAGGATACTGCCGGGCGATAAGGTAACGGTACAAATGTCACCCTACGATCTCACTCGCGGCAGGATAACATGGAGAAGTAAATAGGAGGATTCATAAATGAAAGTCAGGCCTTCGGTAAAGCCCATGTGCGAAAAATGCAAGATCATCAAGCGCAAGGGCAGAGTGATGGTTATATGTGAGAATCCCAAGCACAAGCAGAGACAGGGTTGACCGAGTTTCGAAGAAAGGATTGATTGACAAGTATGGCACGAATTGCCGGCGTTGACTTGCCTAAGGACAAGCGCATAGAAATAGGACTCACTTACGTCTATGGCATTGGCAGAAAAAGCGCGAAGGAAATCCTCGATGCGACGGGGATAAACCCCGACATCAGAGTCAAGGATCTTACGGAGGAGCAGGAAGCCCAGCTCAGAGAGTGCATCGACAAGAATTATGTCGTTGAGGGCGACCTCAGGCGTTCCGTGGCTCTTGACATCAAGAGACTTACGGAGATAGGCAGCTACCGCGGACTGCGTCACAGGAAGGGTCTTCCCGTGCGCGGACAGCGCAGCAAGACCAACGCCCGTACACGCAAGGGTCCCAAGAGAACCATCGCCAATAAGAAGAAGTAAGGGAGGGATATGTAATGGCAACCGCGAAGAATGCAAAGCAGCGCGTAAGGACAAAGCGCCGCGAACGCAAAAATATCGAGAAGGGTGCGGTGCATATCCGCTCCTCGTTCAACAACACCATGGTCACCATCACCGACCTTCAGGGCAACGCCATATCCTGGGCGTCCGCAGGCGGAATGGGCTTCCGCGGCAGCAGAAAATCCACTCCGTTTGCCGCGCAGACGGCGGCTGAAACAGCTGCCCGCGCAGCCATGGAGCATGGCCTCAAGACCGTGGAGGTCTACGTAAAGGGCCCCGGCTCGGGACGTGAGGCGGCCATCCGCGCCCTCCAGTCCGCCGGATTGGAAGTTCTCATGATCAAAGACGTCACACCTATTCCGCACAACGGATGCCGCCCGCCCAAAAGGCGCCGCGTCTGATCGGAAGGACAGGAGGAAAACAATATGGCACGTTATTCGGACGCAGTATGTCGTCTTTGCCGCAGAGAGGGTCAGAAGCTGTTCCTCAAGGGCGACAGATGCTTTACAGACAAGTGCGCTTTGGAGCGCCGCGCATACCCCCCGGGAATGCATGGACAGGGCCGCAGCAAGACCTCCGAGTACGGACAGCAGCTGCGTGAAAAGCAGAAGGCCAAGAGGTACTACGGTATCCTCGAGAGCCAGTTCAGAGGCTATTATGAGATGGCCGTCAGAAGAAAGGGCCAGACCGGCGAGAACCTGCTGGCTCTGTGCGAGAGCCGTCTCGACAATACGGTCTACAGACTCGGCTTTGCCATGTCCCGTCCCGAAGCCCGTCAGCTCGTTCTGCACGGACATTTCACGGTGAACGGAAGCAAGGTCAACATCCCCTCCTATCTTGTCAAGCCGGGAATGGTGATCACTCTTAAGGAGAGCAGCAGATCCCTTGAGAAGATCAAGGGCAACATTGAGGCCAACTCTTTCCGTCAGCCGCCCAAGTGGCTTGACTATGACCGCAATACGCTTACCGCCAAGGTGGTCGCAATGCCTCAGAAGGAAGACATTGATCTGCCCATTGAGGAGCACCTCATCGTCGAGCTGTACTCCAAGTAACACACACGCCCTCGAATTGGTAAGCTGAAAACAATCTGTCCCGGTCTGCGCGGCGCGGGCCCGGACAAGTATATGAGGAGGGTTTTTATAGATGGTAGAAATTGAAAAGCCGCGCATCGAATGTATCGAGACCCCCGGTGACGAATCCTACGGAAAATTCATTGTCGAGCCGCTTGAACGCGGATACGGAATAACCCTCGGAAACTCGCTGAGAAGGATGCTGCTTTCTTCTCTGGAAGGCACAGCCGTCACCTCGGTCAAAATAGCAGGTATTGCGCACGAATTTTCAACGATACCCGGTGTTAAAGAGGATGTCACCGAAATAGTCCTCAACATAAAGAGCATAATCGCAAGGCTTCACTGCGAAGGGACCAAGACCGTATATATAGAGGCAAGCGGAGAATGCGACGTCTGCGCAGGGGATATCAAGGCGGACGGCGAAGTTGAGATACTCAACCCCGAGCTCCACATAGCCACATTGGGCCCCGACGCAACGCTCAGCATGGAAATGACTCTCAGCAAGGGCAGAGGCTACGTCAGCGCCGACCGCAACAAGCCGGCACAGGCCGTGATAGGCGTGATCCCCGTGGACTCCATTTATACCCCGGTGCTGAAGGTCAATTACTCGGTAGAGAACACCCGCGTGGGAAACATGACCGACTACGATAAGCTCACCTTGGAGGTCTGGACGGACAGGACCATAACCGCACGCGACGCGGTATCCTTAGGAGCCAAGATACTCTGCGATCATTTCACGCTGTTTACCGATCTCAGCGAGAACGTGGGCAGCAAATCCACCGTAGTGGAAAAAACGGAGACTCAGAGAGACAAGGTCCTTGAGATGACCATTGAGGAGCTGGATCTTTCGGTACGCAGCTTCAACTGTCTGAAGAGAGCCAACATCAACACTGTGGAGGACCTCATCAACAAGACCGAGGACGAGATGATCAAGGTGCGCAATCTCGGACGCAAATCCCTCGAAGAAGTTATCCATAAACTGACCATGATGGGCTTGTCCCTTGCCAGCGACGACAATAATTGAGGAGGAAAAAGCAATGCCCGCTAACCGTAAGCTCGGAAAAGCGACCGACGTGCGTATGGCGATGCTCAGTCAGCAGGTAACCGACCTTATCGAAAAGGGAAGGATAGAGACCACTGTCGACAGAGCCAAAGAGGTCAGACCGCTTGCCGAGAAAATGATAACGCTTGGAAAGAAAAACACTCTCGCGTCCCGCCGCCAGGCCCTGGCTTTCATGACCAGGGAAGACGCCGTGACCAGAATGTTCACCGTTCTCGCTCCGATATACGCCGACAGGAACGGCGGTTATACCCGCATCCTGCGTCTGGGCGTCAGGCGAGGAGACGCGGCCGAGATGGCCCTGATCGAGCTGGTAGACGCCGACAAGATCGCCGCTGCCGACGCCGAGGCCGAAAAAGCCAAACAGGAAGCCGAAAAGGCCGCCAAGAAGTCCCGGAAGTAAAAAACCGCATTATAAAACGCGCTGCTGCAAAACCCTTTCATTTTGCAGCAGCGCGTTTTTATGCCGTGCGGGCGCTTATTCGACAGGCTCGAAGTGATCGGAGGGAACGTGGCACACCGGGCACTGCTCGGGAGGCTCGTCGCCCTCGTGGACGTAGCCGCAGATGATGCATTTCCATTTCTTTGTCTTCTTTTCGGGCTCGCTGTCGGCCTCGATCCTTTCAAAGTCCTCCGCTCCGTGATGGCACAGAGGGCACTCGAAATCCGCGGGCAGCTCGTCGCCCTCATATACGTAGCCGCAAACCTTGCACCGCCACCCGCGCACGGCCTTTTTCGCCTGAGCGGGAGCGGACTTTACTTTTGCCTGATAGTAGGCGTAGGTCATCGGAGCGGCGTCGGAGAGCGAAAGAGCGTCCTCGACCTCGGCAATGAAAAGAGTATGGCTTCCGAGATCCCGGGACGAGGTCACGCGGCAGGCGAAAACGGCTGCGGCGCTTTTGAGATAGCGTATGCCGTTGCCGAGGCAGTCGGAGCCGTCGAAGCCGTCGAACTTGTCGGCGTCGCGGCCGGACTGCATACCGAAGCGCCGGAAGGTATCGGCGGGCTCCGCCTCGGTCAGAACGGATACGTTGAAGCGGCCGGTACGCAGGATCATGCCGCAGGTAAGGTTTTTGTTGATGACGCATACGGATATCTGCTTCGGCTCGGAGGCGCACTGTATGGCCGTGTTTATTATACAGCCGTTTTCTTTGCCGTCCTCTTTCGCGCTGAGCAG
>DBWE01000191.1:7195-7324 GCA_002308315.1 Clostridiales bacterium UBA1246
ACGATAATATCACCTTACAGGGACAAAATCAATCGCATCCGACAGAGTTTTATTTGCCTTCGGAGCGCGCTTCATTCGTATCCGTCGGGACTTTGCCGGCAATGCAGCGGGGACACGGCTCGGCCGTGT
>DBWE01000073.1:0-3774 GCA_002308315.1 Clostridiales bacterium UBA1246
TCCGCCGCCCAGCCGGGGATATCGTCCGCGTCCGCGAGCCCTGTCTCGCTTTCGCCGTACAGCGAAACGTCTATGCCCATCCAGCGGCAGAGCATCACCGCGGCCTGAGCCCGCGTGACCGGCTCGTCCGGGCGGAATTCCGCCGCGCCTTCGGCGTTTTCATAACCGTTCACCACGCCCCTGAGGCGCAGGTATTCTATGTCCGTCCTTGCCCAGTGCCCCGTTACGTCGCCGAAGGACTCCGCCGGTATACAGCGAAACTCTGTTTATGTTGCCGCTGCGGTCCTTCGCCTCGAGAGCTATCCTGCGCACCGGCCCGCTCTCCCCGGGATACGCCCTCAGGCTCCCGTCCGAGGCGTCGTACTCAAACGGCAGGGGGACCGAGTCGACCGTAAGGATCATATTATCCGGCTGTATCGCCCCGTCCGTGCCGTCGTAGGCGCTGCCGGTTATCACGTTTCCTTCAAGGCTCAGCGAGAGCCACGGCGGGTCGTTGTCCGGTATCACGCTGTCCGACAGCAGAAGGCCGTCCAGCAACAGCGTGCCGCCGCCCTCGCCCTTTATGACAAGAGAGCTCACGCCGTCCTCCGCAGGAAAAACGCTTTGGCTCCAGCCGACGCGGTCAAGGGCCGTCACAAAGGCCCCCGTGTCGGTATATATCTCGTTTCCGGAGCCGTCGCCGTATATCCACAGCATGGCGTATCTGCCCCGGGCGGGCCGCTCCGTGCCGAGGCCGATAACGGCCTCTCCCCCGCTCAGCTCGTAGTCCGCTCTCAGGCTGCCGCGGCCGAGCTTTACCCGGTCTACGTCCTTTTCCTCGCTTATTTCGGCGTTGACCGCGCTCAGGCCCTCCGCGTTCTCAAAGTCCCGGACGGTGGTCACGCTGTTTTTCACCTTGACCTCGAGCTCCGCCCGGAGTCCTCCCGCCGCGGCGCTTATCACTCCGGCGCCCGTGTGCTCCGATGCGGTGAAGCGGCCGTTTTCGTCTATCTCGCCTATTTTGCCCCTCACGGTCCATTCGTAGTCCGTGTCGACGGAGTATACCTTCTCCAGCCGCCATTCGGAAACGGCGGTCAGGTCGACCGTTTCCCCGCAGGCAAGCTCGATCCTGCTTAAGGCGCGGCCCGTCTCTTCGTCGGCTATGCGAATGCCGTCCGGGGCGTCGATGACGTTTATACGCTCCGTCGCGCTCACGCCGTCCGCCGTGACCGTCACCGCAGCGACGCAGGGCCGATCCGGCGCGATGAACAGTCCGCCCTCCCCTATCTCGCCCTCGTCCGTGCTCCAGCTCAGCTCTCCGGGCGTTACGGCGCGGCCCGTTTCGTCCGCTGCCCCCGCCGTCAGCGTCATTTCCGATCCGCACAGCACGGCGGCTCCGTCCTCCCGCGGCGAGAGCACCCTTGTCTCTCCGGAGCCGGGACCCTTTGCCACGAGAAGGATATAGCAGGTCACCTCCCTCTCTCTGCCGAGAGAGGGTCTGTTTATCGCGCTGAGACCGCTGTCTCCCGCTATCACCGCCTGCATGTTCGTGGAAGCCCCGCCGTCCATGGCCCCGGCCTCCACGCAGCCCAGCTCCACGAGCCTTTCCGCCGTTTCTCTCAGCGAGAGGCCCTTGGAATAGCCGGACTGCCGCCCGTCTACGGTATAGAACAGCACCGTGCCGTCCTCTTTTATGCCGACGGCGGTGCGCGGCGCGGCCGCGGCGTCCTTTTTGTCGAGCTCTTCCTCGACCTTGCCGTCGGTCACCAGCTTATACAGGGAGCCGACCGCGCAGACACAGTCGTTCCACTGCTCGTCCGCGCTTACCGTCAGCGTAAAGCTGTCGCCGATCGACACGCTGTCATAGCCGTACTGCCGCCATTCGTCGCTGTCCCCGGTGAGCACGAGCACCATTTTCCCCTCGGGTATGGTTATCGCCCCGGCGCTGTCGAACTTGTCCTCCACCGTCAGCTCGAGCTCGCAGTTCGCGCTCAGCCCGTCCGGGCAGGACAGTATGAGGTTCCGCATGGCGCCGCTTACCGAGGTCGCGGGGCCGAAATCGTCGGTGAACAAATAAAAATCGCCCTTTTCCGCGGTCTTGTTTATGCCGCCGAGGCGGTATTTCTCTCCCCCGAGCGTCATCGCCGTTTTCAGCTGCGGTCTGTCTATGAAGGCGCTGCCGTCGCTCCTGAAGCCGAGGGCGTAATGGCCCGCGTCCGAGCTTATGAGCCGCCCCTCGTCCACGATGACGCCCAGCGGGACGTTGGTTGACATAACGTAATAATCGCCGTTCACTCCGGCGGCGGTATACCATCCCCGCTCCCCGGCGGCGGCCGCCGCTCCGACGAAATCGCTCTTGTCCGTGAGCTTTTCCCCGTAAACGACGACGGGGGTCACGTTTTCGTTGGGTACGTAATATATGCAATGCTCCCGCTGCCTTCCGCCGTACTCGAAGCGGGTCTCGCGCACGCTCGTTCCGTCGGCCACGGCAAGGCTGCGGCTGGCNNCTGCCGTATTCTTCTCCGAGCGCCGCGGCATGGGTCAGCAGGACGGCCGACGCCAGCAGGAGGGATATCGTTTTTTTCAGCATCTTATGTACTCCGATCACAGTCTGCGCTTTTCAGGCGCTTACAATATAGCACAGGACGTGCGGCAAAACAACAGAATACCGTCGGTAAATGCAGGCGGAAAAAAGCGGGACGCCGCAGAATGACTGTCTGCGGCGTCCCGGACTGTAGACAAAGTGCAGCTTGGAAAAAACAAGCGGTATTACGGCTTCGGCNNCCGCCGTCAGTTCAGCATGGCGGCCTCCATCAGCTTGAAGCTGACGTAGCCCGTATCCTTGCTCCTGTAAAGATAGAGATTTATCTCGTCGCCCACGCTCATGGAGTTGATGAGCACGTACAGGTCGTTCGCGGTCTTTATCGCGATGCCGTTGGCCTCCATTATCAGATCTCCCCTGCGTACGCCCGCGGCATAAGCCGAGCTGCGCTCGTTGACGTCGGTGATGTACGCTCCCTCGGGATAGCCGTAATACGCCGCCGCCGCCGCGGGGATATCCGACGCGGTTATGCCGGAGCTCGGCCTGCCCTTGATATATCCGTATTCCAGCAGCTCGTTCACCACCGGTCCGACTTCCTTCATCGGCAGGGCGAAGCTCATGCCCGCCGCTTCGGGATAGCTCCAGAGGAACAGCGTGTCTATTATTCCCACGACCTGTCCGTTTTTGTTTACGATCGGGCTGCCGGTGGCGTTCATGCCCAGAGAAGCGTATACCTGCATCATGCTCAGGTTCAGCCCGAGATAAACGAACTTGTCGTCCACGGAGGATATCATGCAGTTGAGGATATTTACGCTGTTGCCTATGGGGTTGCCCAGAACGTAGACGTCCTCGCCGGGGACGCAGTTATCGGAATTGCCGAATTCCGCCGGCACGAGATCCTTCGCGTCCACCGAGAGCACCGCCAGGTCGGTGGAGTTATCCATGCCTACCACCTTCCCCTTGAGGCTTTTCCCGTCCACCTCCACGTCTATCGTCTCGGCGGTAAGGAGCAGATGAGCGTTGGTGATGATAAAGCCGTCCTCGCTCATCACAGTGCCCGCGCCGGTGTAGATCATGCCGTTGGCGTCGGAGGTTCTGACTATCGCGACGGAGCGGCTGAGCTTTTCATATATCTCGGCCGCGCTGAGCTCCGCTCCCGCGTCGTGCGCTACGTTCAGCGTGGCGCCGCTCCACTCGTGGCTGTCAAGATCCACGTCGGCGGCCGTGCCCGCGGGGGTCTGTCCGCCCCAGCT
>DBWE01000073.1:3821-3994 GCA_002308315.1 Clostridiales bacterium UBA1246
TGGTGTTTATGATGCTCAGGCGCAGTCCGCCGCCGTCGCGGTCGAGCTTTATGCTGTAATTTCTGGATATCCTGCTCACGAGCAGCGCGATCGCCACGAATATCAGCACTACCACCGCTATGCGCACGCCGAGATTACCGCGGCGTACCGAGCTTTTCTTGATCTCCTCCTCG
>DBWE01000073.1:4082-6499 GCA_002308315.1 Clostridiales bacterium UBA1246
CGCCGCCGATGCCTGCGCCGTTTTTTTCCTCGTCCATGGAATATCCCTCCGTCAATACGGTATTACGTTGCCGCGCGGTGCGCGAGAGTGAGAGAAAATACGAATTCGGTCCTGCCGTCTCTGGATCTCGCCCAGATGTCCTCGCCGAGAGCGTCCAGAATGTTTTTCACTATATACAGCCCCAGACCTACGCCGTCCCTGTCCAGGGAGCGGGAACGGTCGGACTTGTGAAATCGCTCGAAAATGAAGGGCAGATCGCTCTCGGGGATCGTCTCGCCTATATCCGTAACGGATATATACGCCTTTTCGCCCTTCTTGTACAGCGTCACGGTCAGCTCCGTGCCCTCGGAAGCGAACTTGACCGCGTTCTCGATGATGTTGTATATCACCTGCGAAACGGAGTCTCCGTCCCCGCGGGCGATCATATCGTCCCGGGGCAGCTGCAGCAGCAGCCGCAGCTTCTTTGCGTTTATCCTGTCCTCGAGCCCCACGACCACGCATCTTATCGCCTCGCTTACGTCGAAGGAGCCCCGTCTCAGATCGTCCGGCTGCGTCCTGGATATCTCGAGCATGCGCCTGACGAGCTTGGACAGTCTTCTCGTTTCGTCGGAAATGATGCTGAGATATTTCGGCGCTTTGTCCATGGGTATGGTGCCGTCCAGCATCCCGTCGGCGAAGCCCGCGATGGTCGTCATCGGCGTTTTCAGCTCGTGGGAAACGTTGGCGACGAACTCCCGCCTGCTCTGCTCCGCCTTTTCCAGAGAGCCCGCCATGTTGTTTATCGCCCGGGCAAGCTCGCCTATCTCGTCCTCCCTGCCCGCGTCGTCCACGCGCACGTCCATGTCGCCCCTCGCGAAGGCCCTTACGGCGTCCGCCATTTCGCTGAGCGGCTTCGCCTGGCTGCGGCTGCTCAGCAGCGTGACCGGGACCGCCACGATGATCAGCACGCAGGCGGCCAGAAGGAAAATGAGCATATAATCCCGCGACATCGCCCCGACCTCGCTGCGCCCGGAGGCCGCGAAAACGTAGCCGATGCACTCGCCCGTGTAATAATCGTTCACTCTGAGGGCGGAAACGTAGTTTTTCGAGTCGTAGTAGCCGCCGAGATTTGTCAGCGCGGAGTATTCGCCCTTCTCGTGCAGTATCTTAAGAACGTCCGACGGGATATACACGCCTATGTAGCCCTCGCCGGAATGCCAGATGACGAAGCCGTCCATATCGCAGATGAAAATGGACGTGTCCGTGGCCCTCGACACCGAGGATATCGTGATCCTCAGCTGCCAGTTGTCCAGAGGCGACTCGGTGTACATCGCCGCGGCGGCGCCGGACACGACGGCGGCGGTGGAGTTGAGCATCTGCTTTTTCTGCCGCACTATGAAATCATAGCTGATGGCGAAAAAGGACGAGCCTATTATGATCAGGCTCAGCAGTATCAGCCCGCTCCCGAAAAGAAGATTTCGTCTGAATACGCTTTTCATTATTCGGCCGTTTCGAACTTATAGCCCACGCCCCATACGGTCTTGAGCGCCCATTTGTCGCTCACGCCCTCTAACTTTTCCCTGAGGCGCTTGATATGTACGTCCACGGTGCGGGAGTCCCCGAAATAGTCGAAGCCCCATACCTCGTCGAGCAGCTGATTGCGCGTATATACGCGATTGGGTGAGGCCGCCAGATGATACAGCAGCTCCATTTCCTTCGGCGGCGTTTCGACCTTTTTCCCGTCGACGGTGAGCTCGTAGCTGTCCAGATTTATCTCCAGCTTATCAAAGGTCAGCCTGTGCGCCTTCACGCTGCGCCGCATGACCGCGTGTATCCTCGCCATAAGCTCCTTCACGTCGAAGGGCTTGGTCACGTAATCGTCAGCGCCCATTTCCAGGCCCTGGACCTTGTCGAGCGTCTCGCTCTTGGCGGTCAGCATGATGATGGGCGTCTTCATGCTCTCGCGTATGCTCCTGCACACGGCCCATCCGTCCATGACGGGCAGCATGATATCGAGCAATATGACGTCCGGCTGCGCCTTTTTGGCCTCGGCTACGCCGGCCGCGCCGTCCGCGGCGGTATAAACGGTGAAGCCCTCTTTTTCAAGATACAGTCTCAGCAGTTCGGCGATATTGACGTCGTCTTCGATCACAAGAGCTTTCATTTGCACACCTCGCTTATCTTCGCGGAAAACGCTTACAATCGTCTTATATTATTATAGCATCGTTTTTTATTCAAGCGTGAACAATTTGTAAAAAAGAACGCGGTTTTCAGTAAAAAAACGATCGGCGCGGGAGTAAAATTCCCGCGCCGATGAGTTTGTGCACGATGAGGTGTGATTACTTCAGCTCGATAACAGCGCCGACCTCGGCGAGCTTCTTCTTGATCTCCTCGGCCTCGTCCTTGGAAACGCCTTCCTTGATCTTGGCGGGGATGCC
>DBWE01000073.1:6557-14041 GCA_002308315.1 Clostridiales bacterium UBA1246
GTCATGACAACGTCAAACTCGGTCTTCTCTTCAACAGCGGCAGCAGCGGCGGGAGCAGCGGCTACGGCAACAGCAGCGGGAGCAGCGGCGGATACGCCGAACTCGTCCTCAAGAGCATGTACGAGCTCGCTGAGCTCAAGAACGGTAAGGTTTTTTACTTCTTCAATAAGAGCGGTTACTTTTTCGCTGGCCATTATAATTTTCCTCCTGTAATTTTTTTCTGTTTCCGGGCTTGCGGCTCAGGCCGCGCCCTCTGCCTTTTTGTCCGCTATTGCCTGAAGGGCAACGGCAAGACCGCGGATGTTTGCGTTGAGAACGTTCGCGAAGCCGGTGAGAGGCGCGATCATCGTGCCGAGCACCTGGGCGACCAGCGCGTCCTTGGACGGCAGCTCGGCCAGAGCCTTCACCTCTTCGGGGGTGATGACCTTTCCGTCTACGAAGCCTGCCTTGACTCTGATCGTACTGTCCTTTTTGTCGGCGTACTCACAGATGATCTTTGCGGCTGCGACGGGGTCATCGTGGCTTGTCGCCATCGCGGTGGGTCCGTTGAGGATGGGATCCAAGGCGTTGAAGCCCACCTGATCGGCGGCGAACCTGGCAAGAGTGTTCTTGATTACGGAGTACTCAACACCGGCGCTGCGCATGGCGCGGCGCATTTCCGTATCGGTGGCGACCGACGTGCCGATATAATCGACAAAAACGCCTGCGCTGGAAGAACGCATCTTCTCGGCGAGCTGAGCGACCGCAGCCTGTTTCTCACTCAATACCTTTGCGTTTGGCATATTTTCACCTCCGTGCTGAAATCACGTTCCAATAAGAAAACCCCCATGCCGGAAGACATGAGGGTATAAAGCATCGTAAAAGAAGCTCTCCTCGGCGGGACTTACATCGTAAGAATGCCTGCTGTCTTCGGAACGCTGTGGCAGAATATCATATTATCCCGCTCCTGTCAATAGCCGGAGCGCATTTTTTTTACATAAGTCTGACGGTATGGTACACCGCGTCTATGAACAGGAACGCTCCCACGACGAATATTGCCCCGTAGGCAAAGCCGGCGCCCAGCAGCACGCCCAGCAGGGACGCGGCAAGGGCGAGCCCCGCCGAGATGAACAGCGTGGTATACTCCGACCTGTCCGCGCTCTTCGCCCGGGCCCGTCTCGCCGCCGCGGCGATCAGCGCCGCCGCCGACAGCGCCAGGGTCAGCACGAGGAAGACGGTAAGCCCCTCCACCGAGCCTCTGACCGCGGCCAGCGTGAGAAGCGCGAGGGTGCACAGAGAGCATTCCGCGAAAAATACACGGCCGAATATGATGTAAACGAAAGCCAGCGCCGCCAGCACGGGCGCAGCCACGCATACCGTCAGCGCGCCGCTGCCGTGGGCGTAATATATCAGCTCGCTCGACGCGAAAAGCGAGAAGGCGAATACCGCGGCCCACGCCGCGTATCTCCATTTTTTCCCGGCCGCAGCCATGAACGCCGCCGCTCCGGCCGCAAGCACCGTCAGCGCAGCGAACACGTAGCGCGCGGTATTCATGCTCCCCGCATGGCCCACTCTGAAAAGGCGGCTGCCCATCCTGCGGTAATAGATCATGCCTATCGCCTCTACGGTCACGGCTATGAGCAGTATGACGACTATTCTGTAAAAGGCCGCGTTTTCCTTCTCCTTCTGAGCGGAAGGCGGCCTTTTTTTGTTTTTCATGTCAGCCATATTTTCACTCCAGGTTGTTTGTATGGTACATGAGCGCGGTCAGCGCGCACAGCGGCGCCGTTTCGCAGCGCAGTATCCTCCCGCCGAGAGTGACCGGTATCAGTCCGGCCCTTTCCGCCGCCTCCGCCTCGCGCTTTTCAAAGCCGCCCTCCGGACCGGTAACGATGGACGCGGATACTATGCCGTCCCCGGCGGCCTCGAGCGTCTTTTTCAGCGAGCGCTGCCGCTCCTCCTCCCAGAAGAACAGTCCCAGCTGCGTCTGAGACGCGTGTGCGAGCATGCTTTCGAACGACAGCTCTATGCCGACCTCGGGTATGCTCGCCCTGCCGCACTGCTTCGCGGCCTCCTCGGATATTTTGTTCCAGCGCTCGAGCTTTTTCACGATCGCCGCGGCGTCGGGCCGCGAAACGCACCGCTCCGAGCGGAAGAACACTATGCGCGACGCTCCGAGCTCCACTGACTTCTGTACTATCGTTTCGGCCTTGTCGCCCTTGGGAAAGGCGGCGTAGACCTGCGCGGAGACGTCCGGCTCGCTGCGGGAAGGTATCACGCGGACCACTTCAGCCTCGGCGCTCCCCGGCCCGACGGCGGTCAGGCGGCACTCATAGTCGTTGCCCTCGCCGTCGCACACGATAAGCTTTTCCCCGCGTCTGAGGCGCAGCACCCGCAGATGCTCCGCGTCTTTTCCCTCTATATATGCCACTCCGCCGAAAATATTCGAGGCGGCGACGAAAAACTTAGGCATAGGTACCTTTATCCTTCATGTCTCATATCATGGATACGAGGTGATCAAATTGGATTTCAACTCTGTCTGGAGCCGGGTCACCGGCGCCTCCGGCGTCTTCGCCGAGCCGGCAGGGCTCCTGCGGGGCTTTGCCGAAAAGGAAGCATACGACGCCGCGTATTATTCCGCCCTCGCGGCCGCGGCGCGGTCATATGCCGCCAAAAGGCTCTTCTGCTCTCTCTCGTCCGACGAAAACGGACACGCCAGGCGGCTTGGACCGGTCTATTTTCTGCTTACCGGCGGCTGTCTTTCCCCCGCGGCTCCGGCTGTTGCGCTGCCGCCCTCCCTGCTGGACGCCGTAAGACTGCGCCGCGGCGAGGAGCTGTCTGCCGCCGAGGAATACGACCGCGCTGCCGACGCCTGGCCCGACCGGGACGCGGCGCGGCTTTTTGCCGAGCTTGCGGCCGCCGAAAGACGGCACGCCGCCGAGCTCAGACGGCTGCTCGAAAAGTGTTTTTAACGCTGCAGGTTGTCCCTGTTGTATGAGTGGAACAGCAGCTCGTCCAGAGCGTAGCTGACGTAGCGCCCGTCCCCGCGGACGGCGAGCACCTCCATCTCCGGAGAAAACTCGCTGAGCATCTGGCGGCAGCTGCCGCAGGGCATGCTGTATTCCTTTCCCGACGGGGAGACGATCGCTATCCTTCTGAAGCTCCTTTTTCCTCCGCCGACGGCTTCGGCCACCGCGGCCTGCTCGGCGCACAGCGCGCAGCCGTAGACCGCGGTTTCGACGCTGCAGCCGGTGAACACCGTGCCGTCGGTACATTCCAGCGCAGCGCCGACCGCAAAGCCGGAATACGGCGCATAGGCGTTTTTCGACGCTTCTTCCGCTGCCTGTATCAGTTCTCTGTCTGTCATGGCGCCGCTCCTTCCGCGCGTTTCACGGCTTTGCCGCAAAGGCTCTCCGGCCGCCGCGCGGCTGCGAAGCGGCGGCGGCATATCCGACTTATTATATCTTTAGTATTGTTAATTGTCAATTATCCCGTTTTTTTGACCCCGTGCCCCGCGGCGAACGCCGCGCCGTTTTCGGGCGCCGTCAGTCTGTCATGACTATGACGCCGCACTGGCTTCCCCTTCTGCCCGCGGTATATCTGTGGGACCAGTATTTGTCGTGCAGGCACATGGTGCACTCCCCGCTCACCTCTATGCTCTTCACTCCCGCTCTTTCAAGCTGGCGGCGGTTGAGGCCCTTCAGGTCCACCCTTCCGCCGACGAAGAATTCCTCCGCGTCCCGCCCCATGAGCGCGCGCATCGCTTCGCGCACGTCGTCTCCGGTCTCGTAGCAGCATACGCCTATCGACGGGCCGATGTACGCCTTTATTTCTTCCGGCGGACAGGCCATCATGCCCGCGGCCTTCGCCGCTATGCCCTTGGCGGTGCCTCTCCAGCCCGCGTGTACCGCGGCGATCTCTCCCCCGCCCTCGAGCAGCACGGGAACGCAGTCCGCCGTGAACACTATGAGCGCGAGGTCCTTTTCCGAGGTGATCAGCCCGTCGGCGACGAAGTCCACCGGCGCGAATATGTCCGTTTTGGCGAAGGAGGAGTCCACGCGCAGTATTATATCGGTATGCTCCTGATTTGCGGTCACGAAGCGCCCGCAGCCGAGCCTTTCGGCAAGGCGGCGGTAGTTTTCGCGCACCGCCTCCTCGCTGTCCCCTCTGCGCAGGCCGAGGTTGAAGCTTTCGTATATCCCCCGGCTCGCTCCGCCTCGGCGGTCGGTGAAAAGATGCTTTGCCGTCATCTGTCTCTGCCGTGGCAGTACTTGTATTTCTTGCCGCTTCCGCAGGGGCAGGGATCGTTCCTTCCCACCTTCTGCCCCTTCTTCACCGGTTCTCTCTTTCCGCTGTCGGAGGGCGTTTCGCTCTCTTTGGCCACGCGCTTGCGCTCCAGGCCGTCCTCGGGCCGTTTGAGCTCCACGGTGAACAGTCTGCGGGCGACCTCGTCCTTGATGCCGTTGATCATGGCCTCGAACATCTCGAAGCCCTCCTGCTTATACGCGTCGATGGGCTTTGTGTTGCCGTAGGCCCGCAGGGATATGCCCTGCCTGAGATCGCTCATGGCGTCGATATGGTCCATCCAGTATTCGTCCACGACGCGCAGCAGTATGACTCTTTCAAGCTCGCGCATCACGGGCACGTCGGTGCCCGGCAGATTGCCGAAGCGCTTTTCCTTTTTGTCGAGGAAATCAAAGGCCAGGGCCTTGAGCTTTTCCAGAAGGAACTCGGAGGTGTAGCTGTTGAGTTCCTCCGTGCTCGGATCGAAATCGCCGTCCTTCACGAACAGACTGCGGTAGGGTCTGAGTATCTCGTCAAGCTCCCTTCTGTCGGAGACATAGCCCTTTTCCGCCAGCACGCCGGACATGTTCAGCTCTATCGAGTCCGCCACCATGTTGCGCACGCTGGCGCTGACGTCCTCGCCGTCGAGGACCTGGCGGCGCTGACCGTATATGAGCTCCCTCTGCATGTTCATAACGTCGTCGTACTCCAGCACGGTCTTGCGGGACTGGAAGTTGCGGCTCTCAACGCGCTTCTGGGCGTTCTCGAGAGCGTTGGATACCACCTTCTGCTCTATGGGAGTATCCTCGTCTATCCCGAGCGTTTCCATCATCGCCGCCACGCGCTCGCCGCCGAACAGGCGCATAAGATCGTCGGTCATCGCGATGTAGAAGCGGGTCTCGCCCGGGTCTCCCTGACGGCCGGAGCGTCCGCGCAGCTGGTTGTCTATGCGCCGCGATTCGTGCCTTTCCGTGCCCATGATGAACAGTCCGCCCGCCTGCCTGACCTTTTCGGCCTCCGCGGACGTGCTTTCCCTGTGTCCGGCATAGGCCTCGGCGTACATCGCCCTTGCGCTTATTATTTCCTCGTTGTCCGTTTCCGCGTAGCCGGTGGCCTCGCTGATCACCTCGTCGGGTATGCCCGCCTTTCTCAGATCGCTCTTGGCCATGTACTCCGGGTTGCCGCCCAGCATGATATCGGTGCCGCGGCCCGCCATGTTCGTGGCTATGGTGACGGCCCCGAAGCGGCCCGCCTGGGCCACTATCTCGGCCTCCCGCTCATGGTGCTTGGCGTTGAGGACGTTATGGGGTATCTTCATCCTCGCAAGCAGCGCGGAGAGCTGCTCGCTCTTTTCTATCGATACGGTGCCCACCAGCACCGGCTGGCCCTTTTGGTGGCACCGCTCTATCTGAGCGAGTATCGCCCTGTCCCGCCCGTCGCCGTTTTTGTAGATGGCGTCGGGATAATCCTTCCGCATCAGCGGCTTATTGGTGGGTATCTCTATCACGTCGAGATTATATATCGCCTGGAATTCCTCCTGCTCCGTCAGCGCCGTGCCGGTCATGCCCGACAGCTTGCGGTACATGCGGAAATAGTTCTGGAAGGTTATGGTGGCGAGAGTCTTGCTCTCGGAGCGCACGTCCACGCCCTCCTTGGCCTCGATGGCCTGATGCAGGCCCTCGTTGTATCTCCGTCCGTACATAAGGCGGCCGGTGAATTCGTCGACGATGATTATCTCGCCGTCCTTGATGACGTAGTCCACGTCCTTTTTCATGATGCCGTGGGCCTTTATCGCCTGATTGATATGGTGGCTGAGCGTGGAGTTTTCTATATCCGAAAGGTTTTCTATGCCGAAATGCCGCTCGGCCTTCTCTATGCCCCGGGCGGTGAGCGTGACCGATCTCGCCTTTTCGTCCACCACGTAGTCGGCGTCTATGCTCTCATCCTCCTCGGCCTTTTCGTCGGTGCTGGCGAAAACCGCCTTTTTCAGCCGCTTTACGAAATCGTCCGCCTGCCGGTAAAGCTCGGAGGAGTCCACGCCCTTTCCGGAGATTATAAGGGGCGTCCTCGCCTCGTCGATGAGTATGGAGTCGACCTCGTCCACTATGGCGAAAACGTGTCCCCTCTGCACCATTTCCCGCTTGTAAAGCGCCATGTTGTCTCTGAGGTAGTCAAAGCCCATCTCGTTGTTCGTGCCGTAGGTTATGTCGGCGGCATAGGCCGCTCTTCGCTGATCGCTGCCCATGCTGTGTATGATAAGGCCGACGTCCAGGCCCAGAAAGCGGTATATCTTTCCCATCCACTCGCTGTCGCGCTTGGCGAGATAATCGTTCACCGTAACGATATGGACGCCCTGACCCGTAAGGGCGTTGAGGTACGCCGGCAGAGTCGCGACAAGGGTCTTGCCCTCGCCGGTCTTCATNNCGGCCCTGATGCAGCACCACGCCGCCTATGAGCTGAACGTGGAAATGGCGCATGCCCAAAACCCGGTCCGCCGCCTCGCGCACGGCCGCAAAGGCGTCCGGCAGGATATCGTCGACCGTCTCCCCGTCCGCCAGGCGCTGCCTGAGCCACGGGGTCTTTGCCTTGAGCTGCTCGTCGCTCAGGGCGCGGTATTCGTCCTCCAGCGCCTCGACCCTGTCCACTATCGGTTTGATCTTTTTCAGCTCGCGCTCGCTGTGCGTGCCGAACATCTTCGTAACTATACTCATTTTTCGCTCCGTAACGCAATATGCGTGTCATTATCGTTTCCGCCGGACGGCGTCCGCGGCAGAAAGCCGCTCATAATGATGATACCATATTTTTCATGACAAATAAAGAGGAAAACGCTCCTCCGGCGGAGTCCGATTTTCAATACCGCGCCGGGAGGCGTCGTCATATTCGGAAATTCCGGAACGGCAAACGGAAAGCCGGTCATGGTATTTATGCTGCTGCGTCCTGCAGCCGGAACCGACGGGATCCCCGACTGCGGAGCTGCGACAAGCGCATACGGCAGACGGACAATGAGCAAAACCCGCTCGGCACATCCGGCATCCGGTACATAGGCCCGGACACAAAAAGGACCGGCGAATGGACGAAGGCACTCAGGCTGCGCTGCCGTCAGCATCATCCGCCGGATCGTTAAAAATACTTTTCGGGAGATACTCAATTCGTTTATGAACTCATTATCCTGAAAGACGATGCGATCATCAGCGTTTTCAAAAGAAAAAACAAAAAAAGAG
>DBWE01000175.1:0-2889 GCA_002308315.1 Clostridiales bacterium UBA1246
AGCTTTACAGCTCTGATAGCGTCGTCATTGCCGGGGATAACGTAATCTACCTCGTCGGGATCGCAGTTCGTGTCGACGATGGCGACGATGGGTATATGCAGCTTGCGGGCCTCGGAAATGGCGTTCTTCTCCTTGCGCGGATCGATTACGAACATCGCGGAGGGGAGCTTCTTCATTTCCTTCACGCCGCCGAGATACTTCTCGAGCTTGGATATCTCGTTGGTGAGCTTGATGACCTCTTTCTTGGGCAGCATGTCAAAGGTGCCGTCCTCCTGCATCTTGCGCAGCTGGGTCAGACGGGCGATACGGGTACGCATGGTCTTGAAGTTGGTGAGCATTCCGCCGAGCCATCTGGCGTTGACGTAGAACATTCCCACTCTTTCGGCCTCTTCCTTGACCGCGTCCTGAGCCTGCTTCTTGGTGCCCACGAAAAGAACGGTGCCTCCGTTGGCGGCGGTATCGCGCACGAAACCGTAAGCCTCCTCGAGCTTCTTTACCGTCTTCTGCAGGTCGATGATATAGATCCCGTTGCGCTCCATATAGATATACGGGGCCATTTTGGGGTTCCACCTTCTGGTCTGGTGGCCGAAGTGCACGCCGGCTTCCAGCAGCTGCTTCATTGATACTACGGACATTTTGTTTTCCTCCTTTTTTGTTTATTACCTCCACGGGGTGGATCCGCGCCGCGCCTTGCGGCGAACGGGGCCCGGATACTGCGAAAAGCTCCCGTGTGCGTAATACCGGAGTATTATAGCACCCCTCTTCCGTCAAAGCAAGCGTTTTTTCTGTCTTTCCGGCAAAAATTGTTTGACTTTGCCCCTGCCTCGGATATAATTTATATACATCTTATAAAGAAAGGTTCGGAAAAAATGGAGCTGAAAAGCAGAAAAGACATGGATCCCGCGTATATGTGGGATCTTTCTCATATTTTTGCCGACGACGACGCCTGGGAAGAGGCCATGGCCCGCGCTCATGAGCATATACGGGCCGCCGGCGCGGTCAAGGGCAGCCTCGGCGCTTCTGCGGAGTCCCTCAAAAAGGGTCTCGACGCCTTTGCCGAAACGGCCGAGGAGGTATCGCTGTGCTATGTTTACGCTTCGCTGAACAAGTCCGCCGACGGCGGCGACGAGCGCAGCATGCGGATGAGCGAGCGCGCTTCAAATCTCTATGCCGATTTTTCCGCCGCCTTTGCCTTTCTCAGCCCGGAGCTGCTCTCCCTTGACGCCGACAGCCTCGGCGAACGTATGGCCTCCGAGCCCCTCGCCCCGTACAGGCATTTCGTCGACGACGTCGTCCGTTCCCGCAGCCATACTCTGGACCTTGCGGGCGAAGAGCTGCTCGCCCGGCTCAGCCGCGCCGCGCAGACGCCCTCGAACGCTTTCGGCATGTTCGAAAGCGTGGACGCGGAGTTCCCCGTGATTACCGACGAAAACGGCGACGGGGTGCGGCTTACCAACGCCAACTTCTCCGTTTACCGCGCCGCCGGCGATCCGCGCGTGCGCCGCGAGGCCTTCGACGGATATTTCGGCGTTTTCCGCAAGTTCGGCAACACCCTGTGCGCCCTTTATTCCGGCGCGGTCAAAACGGACAATTTCATGGCCGAGACGCGCCGTTTTTCCGGAGCGTGCGAGGCTTCTCTCTTTGAAAGCGCGGTGCCCGTCGCCGTTTACGACAGTCTCATTGAGGCGGTGCACGACGGTCTGCCGGCCATGCGCAGGTACCTCGACCTGCGCCGCAGACTGCTCGGGCTGGACAGGCTCGAGATGTACGATCTGTACTGCCCGCTCATCCCCGAGGCCGATATGTCCGTGAGCTACGAGCAGGCCAAAGCCGTTGTGAAAAAGGCACTGGCCCCTCTCGGAGAGGAATACGGCAGACTGCTCGACAAAGCATTTTCCGAGGGCTGGATAGACGTATACGAAAACAAAGGCAAGGACAGCGGCGCCTTCTCCTGCGGAGTATACGGGGTGCACCCCTATGTGCTGCTCAACTATACCGATACTTTGGAGGACGTCTTTACCCTGGCTCACGAGCTCGGCCATGCCATGCACAGCTATTTCAGCGACCGCAGCAACGATTACGTCAACAGCGAATACAGTCTGCTCGTGGCAGAGGTCGCCTCCACGGTGAACGAAGTGCTGCTGGCGCGGTATCTGCTCGATACCGAGACCGATCCCGGCCGGCGCGCGTATATCGTCAACCGCTTTCTGGAGAGCTTTCGCACCACCGTTTTCCGCCAGACGCTTTTTGCCGAGTTCGAGCGCCGCGCGCATGAGATGGACGCGTCCGGCGTCCCCCTCACGACGTCCTCGCTCTCCGCTCTTTATCATGAGCTCAACGCGCTTTACTATGACGGCGCGGAGATAAACGAGGTGATGGATATAGAATGGGCGCGCATCCCGCATTTCTACCGCGCCTTTTACGTATATCAGTACGCCACGGGCTTCAGCAGCGCGGTCGCCATCGCCTTCCGAATCCTCGAGACAGGCGACGCCGCGCCTTATCTCCGCTTCCTGTCCACCGGAGGCAGCGACTATCCTCTTGAGGAGCTGAAGCTTGCCGGAGTGGATCTCCGCTCGCCCGAGACGGTCAGAAACGCGCTCAGGGTCTTTTCCGACAGCGTCGACGAATTGGAAAAGCTGACCGCCGCCGTCTGAGCGCCTACGGAGGAAAGACATGGACCAAATACAACGGCGCGTTTACCTCATACGCGAGCTGCTGAAGGAAGAAGCTCGCTTTGCCCGCGTCTCCGTGCCCGAGGACGGGCAGGCGCAGAAGGATCTGCTGCGCTCTTTGATGAACGTCCGCCCGCCCCGGGCCGTCAGCAGGGAGTTTTTGAGCGTGCAGGACGAGTATCTGAAGGAAGCCATCGCGGAAAAGGGGATCACC
>DBWE01000175.1:2955-3279 GCA_002308315.1 Clostridiales bacterium UBA1246
AACGCCGCCAACAGCGGCATGACGGGCTGCTACCGCCCTCTCCACAGCTGCATCGATAACTGCATCCATACCTACTCGGGTATCCAGCTGCGGCTCAGATGCGCGGAGATCATGGACGCGCAGGGTCACGAGGAGCCCACCGGCCGGGCCAAGATCACCCCGGCATACAACCTGCCCTGCAAGTACGTGATCCATACCGTCGGGCCCATCGTGGACGGCGCTCTGACCCGGGAGCACCGGGAGCTTCTCGCCTCATGCTACCGCTCCTGCCTGGACGTCGCGGCGGAGAACGGATGCGGGAGCATCGCCTTCTGCTGCATCTCC
>DBWE01000106.1 GCA_002308315.1 Clostridiales bacterium UBA1246
GCGGTAAAAGAGGGCAGATATTACGAAGTGCCCTCACTCCCCTACAACTGGATGTCCAACCCGCCGTCGGTAAACCGCGTGCTCGGCATATGGTGGCTGGGAAACCTGCTGTATCCCGGGATATACGACTATGACATATGCGACAAGGTCGCGGAGTTCTATTCTCTCTTCTATGACCGGGAGCTCAGCCGCGGCGATATCTCCGCCATGCTTGAGCGCTCCACCTTCAAAAACGGCTGAGGACCGGCGTTCGATATCTCCGTACCTGCGGGAAAGGCAGCTCTCCGCGCCTTTCCCGCAGAGCTGTTTCCCCGCCGTGCCCGGAAATGACCGGGCGCGCGGCTCTGCCGTTCAAAAAAGACTTGCAAAGGGCCGGCGGATATGCTACAATACGGTATGTTAAGAGGAAGGTCAGTGTTTGGAGTGGGTTCTGCCCACTCTTTTTCTTGACCCGAACCGGAGGGTAATGCGATGAAGATCACCCAGGCCGTGGCCGGGATGGCCGCCCCCATCGCCGAAAAGCACGGCTGTTTTCTGTGGGACACCGAGTACGTCACCGAGGCGGGCGAGCGCTATCTGAGAGTATATATAGACAACGACGCGGGCTCCGTGTCCATCGACCAGTGCGAGGCCGTCAGCCGCGAGCTGGACGCGCTGCTGGACGAGGCCGACCTTATTCAGCAGTCCTATATTTTCGAGGTCTGCTCCGCCGGCGCCGAGCGGGAGCTGAAGCGGCCCTCGGATTTTGAGCGGTTTATCGGCAGCACCGTGGCCGTGAAGCTTTACAGCGCCAGGGACGGACGCAAGGAGCACGTCGGCGTCCTTACCGCCTACCGCGACGGCGACGTCGAGCTGGACGGAAGCCGTGTTTTTACAAAAAGCGAGACCGCGCAGGTGCGCCTGCGCATCACGTTCTGAAGGAGACAGCAATAATGAGCACCGTTAACATGAGCAGTGAATTCTTCCTCGCGCTCGACGAGATAGAGCGCGACAAGGGCATACCCAAGTCGTACATGCTGGAAAAGATCAATCAGGCTCTCCTCGCCGCGGTCAGGAAGAACAATCCCGCCGAGGCCGACGGCATAAACGTCGAGATAGACGAGAAGAAAAAGAACGTGCGCATATATATCGCCAAGACCGTGGTGGAAGAGGTGGAAAACCCCGCCCTTCAGCTCACGCTGGATCAGGCCAGAGCCGTTTCCCGCAAGGCCGAGATAGGCGACGTGCTGAAGTTCGATCTCGAAACGAGGAAATTCGGCCGTATCGCCGCGCAGGCCGCCAAGCAGGTCATCATCCAGGGCATACGCGAGGCCGAGCGCGGCATGGTATACGACGAATTCACCTCCAAGGAGCACGAGGTGCTCACCGGGGTAGTCACGAGAGTGGACTCCATGTCCGGCAACGCGTATATCAAGCTGTCGAGCAGCTCCGAGATGACCGAGGCCGTGCTCATGCCCGGCGAGCGGGTGCGCAGCGAGGTGATAAGCGAGGGCAGCAGGCTCAAGGTATACGTCATTGAGGTCCGCCGCTCCTCGAGAGGCCCCCAGGTCGTCGTTTCAAGGACTCATCCGGGTCTGGTCAAGCGTCTTTTCGAGCTGGAGGTCCCGGAGATCTACGACGGCGTCGTCGAGATAAAGAGCATCGCCAGAGACGCCGGCGTAAGAACGAAGATCGCCGTTTCCTCCAACGATCCCAACGTGGACCCCATCGGCGCCTGCATCGGTCCCAAGGGCGCGAGGGTCGCCGCCGTCGTGGACGAGCTGAACGGCGAGAAGGTGGATATAATCAACTGGAGCGAGGACGTGGAGCAGTTCGTGGCAGCCGCCCTGTCCCCCGCCGAGGTATACAGCACCTCCATGGTGGACGACGGCCGCACCTGCCGCGTCATAGTGCCCGACAGCCAGCTGTCCCTCGCCATAGGCAAGGAGGGCAAGAACGCCCGTCTCGCCTCCAAGCTCACCGGCTGCAAGATAGATATCAAGCCCGCTTCACAGATGATGGACTCCTCGCGCTTCAACATAGATCTGTCCATGCTCGATCTTGACGATCCCGACGGCTCCGGGGACGCCGGAGACGCGGGCGAAGCGGAGCAGTGACTTTTTTGATCCTACGGGGGTAAAGATGCCGAAAAAAATACCTGTTCGCCAATGTCTCGGCTGCCGCGAGATGAAGCCCAAGCGCGAGCTCATCCGCGTAGTACGCTCGCCCGAGGGCGCGATAGCTTTGGACGCCGGGGGAAAGCTCCCCGGGCGCGGCGCGTATCTGTGCCCGAGCGCCGAGTGCATGAAAAAAGCGCGCAGATCCAGAGCGCTCGAACGCGCGCTGGACGCCGCCATACCCCCCGAAATATACGACGGGCTCATAGCCCGCATGGAAAGCGAGGGCGAAAAAAACGGATAAGGCCCTTAATTTTCTCGGCCTGTGCAAAAAGGCCGGGACGCTGCTCACCGGCGAGGACGGCGTGAGCGGCGCGGCCCGCAGCGGACACGCGGCGCTTATCATGACCGCGTCCGACACGGCTTCGAACACCCGCAAGAAGGCGGCAAATCTTTCCGAATGGAACGGCGCGCCGCTCGTCTCCCTGCCCTGGGACAAGGACACTCTGGGAGAGCTGCTTGATAAGAAAGTATGCGCCATCCTTGCCCTGACCGACCGGGGCATGGCCGAAGCCTTTATGGAAAAGCTGGCCGCGCAGCTGCCCGAGTACGCACAGGCTGCCGAAACGATGAAAGAAAAAACTGTCAGGAGAGGGAGGAAGTTCAATGATTAAATACAGGATCCACGAGGTGGCAAA
>DBWE01000123.1:0-1815 GCA_002308315.1 Clostridiales bacterium UBA1246
CCTTCCTACGCCGCCTATATCGGCGAAACGCTCGCGGAACAGGGATATAAGCCCGAGGACAACAAGCTCAAGGCCGGCATCTTCGGCGCTGAGCCCTGGACGGAGGAGATGCGCCGCAGCATAGAAAAGAGTCTCGGCATCAAGGCCTACGATATTTACGGCCTTACCGAGGTCAGCGGCCCGGGCGTGGCCTTCGAATGCGAGGAACAGTCCGGCATGCACATCAACGAGGATCACTTCTACGTGGAGGTCATCGATCCCGACACCGGCGAGGTGCTTCCCGAGGGCTCGAAGGGCGAGCTGGTATTCACCTCTCTTGACAAGGAAGGCTTCCCCCTCTTAAGATACAGGACGAGAGATATCTGCGTGCTTTCAAGAAAGCCCTGCTCCTGCGGCCGCACCCACGTGAAGATGACCAAGCCCATGGGCAGAAGCGACGATATGATGATCATACGCGGCGTTAACGTCTTCCCCAGCCAGATAGAAACCGTTCTCCTCAACGAGGGCTACGCCCCGAACTATCAGATACTCGTGGACAGAGAGCGCAACAACGACACGCTCGACGTTTACGTGGAGCTGAGTCCCGAGCAGTTCTCCGACAAGGTCTCGGACATCCAGGCTAAGGAAAGACGACTTGAAGGCGCCATGCGCGGCATGCTCGGCATCGGACCCAAGGTGCATCTTGTGCCCCCGAAATCCATAGCGCGCAGCGAAGGCAAAGCGGTGAGAGTCATCGACAAGCGCAAGCTGCATGACTGAGCCGGGGCTTTGAAAGGAGTATAACATCATGGCTATCACTCAATTATCCGTTTTTCTCGAAAACAAGCCGGGCAAACTGGCGGACGCCGTCGAGGCCATCTCCGGAGCCGGCATAAACATCCGGGCGATGAGCATCGCGGACACCAGGGATTTCGGCATACTGCGCCTCATCGTTTCCGACCTGTACGCCGCGAAAAAGGTCCTCTCCGGCACGTCCATCGTATTGGACACCCCCGTCATAGCCGTAAAAATGGACGACAAGGCCGGGGCTCTGTGCCACGTGCTGCAGGTCCTTGACAAAAACGCGATCAACGTGGAATACATGTACGCCTTCACCGCCTCCGGCAGGGACAGCGCGTACGTCGTTTTCCGCGTGGACAACGCGAACCAGGCCGAAGCCGCGCTGAACGGCGACGGGATAGCCACTCTGTCCGACAGCGAGCTCATGAGCATGCTTTGATCGCATCGTTTATCCGCGAACGGCGCGCCCCGTGAAAAGGGCCGCGCCGTTTTGTTTTTCCTCCTTCGCGAAATCTCGTGACAAAGCCTTTTATCGGTGCTAAAATATGATCAGGAAAATATAAGCATCAAAGGAGGTACGACCGTGTACACGCTGAAGCCCATGACCGAGCGCGTGAAGACGACCCGGGAAAAATACCGCAGCACCACTCCCCGGGTGGATATTTCCCGCTACAGGCTCATCACCGAATTCTATCAGCAGCATCCGGAGCTTACCGGCCCCCTGCTCCGGGCATACGCCATGAAGCACATCTACGAAAACCTCCCCCTGCGCGTCGAGGACGAGGACCTCATCGTCGGCGCCCTGGGCACCACCNNNTGCTCCTACTATCCCGAATACGGCGCCGATACGCTTGCCCGCGAGATCAAAAGCGGCAATATTTCAAGCCGTAAGTACGACCCCTACGTGATCGACCCCGAGGACGGGGAATACGTCATACAAACGGCGGACTACTGGCGCGGAGAGGCTCTCGGCACCAAGACCGGCGGATACGTCATGGACGGCTATCTCGCCTTCGACGGCTCCGGCACCACCAC
>DBWE01000123.1:1974-2324 GCA_002308315.1 Clostridiales bacterium UBA1246
ATCACCTTCACCAAGCGCTACGCGAAAAAGGTGGAGGAAATGGCTGCCGCCGAGACGCGCCCGGCACGGAAGGCGGAGCTGGAAAAAATGGCCGAGATCCTTAATTGGGTCACGGAGAACCCCGCGCGGACCTATTACGAGGCGCTTCAGGGCCTCTTCCTCTATCAGATCTGCCTCGCCCTGGAGGGCAACATGCACGGCATGAGCTGGGGCCGCATCGACCAGTATCTCGGCGACTACTACGAGCGCGACGTCGCCTCCGGCATACTCACCCCGGAATTTGCCCAGGAGCTTCTGGACATGTTCTTCCTCAAGGTGGCTGAGATGAACAAGTTCTGGGGCGACAGCGG
>DBWE01000123.1:2353-2610 GCA_002308315.1 Clostridiales bacterium UBA1246
CCTCCGGCCAGCTCATCACCATCGGCGGCGTCAAGCCCGAGACCGGCGAGGACGCCACGAACGCCGTGACCTACATGTGCCTGCAGTGCTCCGGGCGGCTCGTGCTGCACGATCCCCCCGTGGCTCTGAGAGTACATAAGAATATGCCCGACGCCCTGTGGGAGGCCGCCATCGAGACCAACAAGATCTGCGGCGGAGTGCCCAGCATGGAGAACGACGAGGTCATCATCCCCGCCCTCATGGACCGGGGACTCCCC
>DBWE01000168.1 GCA_002308315.1 Clostridiales bacterium UBA1246
CTCTCCGGCACGGTGGAAACGCCCCATTCCGTGGACGCGCTGCTCTACGACAGTACCATGGCCGACTGGCGCACCCACGCGGGCATGGACATCTCGGCCCCGATAGGCACGCTGGTCATGGCCTCGTCCGACGGCTCCGTGGCCGACGTTTACGACGACGGCATGTACGGCACCACCGTCATCCTTCGCCACAGCGGGGGGATGACGAGCATTTATTCGACCCTCGCCGCCACGCCCGCGGTGTCCGTGGGCGACACGGTCAGGATAGGCGAGGTGATAGGCTCCGTGGGGGATACCGCGCTCGCGGAAACGGGTACCGTGTCGCACCTGCATTTCGGCATGACCCTCGACGGCGTGGCGGTGGACCCCGGCTGGTACCTTCCCAAAAGATAAATCAAGGGACCGTGCGGAAGCGAATACCGCGCGGTCCTTTATTTTTTCCCGTTATCTATCATTTTCCTCAGCCGGGGGACCACGGGAGCGGCGCACAGGCCGGTGAACGCTCCCGTCACCGTGCCGGACAGCAGCAGCACCGGCAGATACCATAAAAGTCCCGGGCTGCCCAGCACCGCGATCGCCGCGGCAAGCTGTCCGATATTATGGGCCATCGCGCCGAAGGCGCTCAGGCCCCACAGCTGATTTTCCTTCAGTATGCGGCTGAGCGGCGTCATCACCGCGAGGCTGAGCGCGCCTCCCGCCGCGCTGTATATTATTGCGGACGGCGTCTGGGAAAAGGCCGAGCCGAGCAGTATTTTTATAAACATGACCGCCGCGGCCTCCCACGGGCCGTACAGATACAGCGCGGTCAGTATTATGATGTTGCTCAGGCCGAGCTTAATCCCGGGCACGGGAACCACGGGAGGCAGCTGCGCCTCCGCGGTGAAGATTATGAGCGCCGCCGCGGAAAGCAGCGCGAGAAAGGCAAGCTTTCTTGTCTTCATTTTTTTACCCCGAGACCGCGTCGGCGTCGGCGCGGCCGTCAATAAGTATCATCACTTTGTTCGGCAGGCAGACTATGGGCTTCGCCGGAGACGAGCTCCAGCCCATGTCCACGCACAGTTTATCCGGGCAGTCCGCGCTGAGCATGCGTATGCGGCCCTTCTCCGCCTGCACGGTGTTGCCTTCGCCCACGCTGAAGCAGCGGCTCCCCTCCACCCGGTCAAGGTCTACGGAAAAAACGAGCTCGCCGTCGAGATACACTTTGGCTGTCCCCGCCGACCGGGGCGCGAAAAAGAGGGCAAGGGCGGCTGCCGCCGCGATCGCCCCTATGATCGCCGCAAGATATCTGCTTTTCATGCACGCTCCTCCCGTTCCGGGCTCAGACTATCACGAAGCCTCCGTTTATGCCTATTATCTGCCCCGTCATGTATCTCGCCCTGTCGGAAGCCAGATAGACCGCAAGAGCGGCCACGTCCTTCGGCTCTCCGAGAAAGCTCAGGGGCGTCTGCCGTCTCAGATCCTCCAGCTCGTCGTCGCTGAAAACGCTGAGCATGGGCGTGAGCACCACGCCGGGGGCGATGCAGTTCACGCGGATCCCCGACGGGGCCAGCTCCTTGGCCAGAGCCTTTGTCAGGCCCACCGTGGCGGATTTCGACGCGCTGTATGCCGATTCGCAGGATGCGCCGACCTGTCCCCACATTGACGACACGTTGATGATGCAGCCGCTTTTTTGTCTGACCATGTACGGCACCGCCGCGCGGCAGCACAGAAAGGCGCCGTCGGCGTTCACTCCGAAAAGCTCTCTCCAGTCGTCGTAGCTCAGATCGGTTATCAGCCCGTAGTGCGCGACGCCGGCGTTGTTCACCAGCAGGTCGACGCCCCCGGTCTTTTCAAACATCTCTTCCACGTCCCGCGGCTTCGATACGTCGGCGTAAACCGCCGTGCCGCCCGTTTCCGCGGCCACCTTCTCCGCGTTCTCCCGCGAGCTGTGATAGCCCACGAACACTTCCCAGCCGTCCCCGGCCAGAGCTCGGCAGATCTCCGAGCCTATGCCGCCCGAGCCGCCCGTTACGAGCGCGCGTTTTCCCATATCCATGCTCCTTCCTTTCGCTCTCCGGTCCGTCTCAGTACGGAAGTATCTCTATCGAGCCGTCGTCCTCGCCCTTCGTCACGGAGCGTATCTGAACGTAATAGCTGTATTCCTCATTGACCTTCACGCTCACCCTGTCGCCCGCTTTTCGTCCCATGACCGCCTTGCCGAGGGGAGAAACGTTGCTTATGAGCCATTTTGTCGAGTCCTGCCGCAGCGTGGTCACCAGGCGTATCTGCTGCAGCTCGTCGTCGTCCTCAAAATACAGCTCCACCAGGTCGTAGAGCCCCGCGGTATCCTCGTCGGACTCGTCGCTTATGACGACGGCAGTCTTTATCATCCTTTCAAGATAGCGCGTGCGGCTGTCGTTTTTGCGCTGCTCCTGCTTTGCCGCCTTGTATTCGAAGTTTTCGCTGAGATCGCCGTAGCTCCGCGCCGTGACCACGTCCTCCATTATCTTGGGCCGCAGCACGCGGTTGCGGTAGTCGATCTCCTCCTGCATTTTTCTGATGTCTTCCTTGGTCAGCTGATCGTGCATTCCTTGCCTCCGGATAAATATTTTTCGCTGTCTGTACAGTATATCATTTTTTTCCCGCGCCGGCATTATTTTTTTTGCCGCGGTTGATAAGACGGAGGCAAAGCTGTATAATCCGTATCGGGTGAACCATAATGACGATAAACGGACTGCAAAAGCTCACGCTGCTCGATTTTCCCGGCCGGACGGCCTGCACCGTGTTTTCCGGCGGCTGCAATTTCCGCTGCCCCTTCTGCCACAACGCCTCTCTCGTCCTTCGCCCCGCCTCTCTTCCCGTCGTTTCGCACGAGGAGCTGTTTTCGTTCCTTGAAAAGCGCAGGGGACTGCTCGACGGGGTCGCGGTAACGGGGGGCGAGCCCACGCTGCAGAAGGACCTGCCCGATTTTCTCGGGCAGATCAAAAAGCTCGGCTTTGCCGTGAAGCTCGATACCAACGGCACCGATCCCGCCATGCTCCGCCGCATCATCGAGGAAGGTCTTGCCGATTACGCCGCCATGGACGTTAAATCCTCCCCGGAGGGCTACGCCGCGGCCTGCGGCATAACCGCCGTAGATCTCAAGCCCGTCCTTGAAAGCATATCCCTGCTCCTCGAGGGCCGCATCGAATACGAGTTCAGGACCACCGCCGTAAGCGGCCTGCACACCCCGGAGGACTTTGACGCCATCGGCCGCATGATAGCCGGCGCGGACAGATATTTCATCCAGTGCTTCAAGGACTCCGGCGACGTCATTGCGGACGGCTTCGGCGCTCCGAGCCGCGCCGAGCTTGACGCGATGCTTGCCGCGGCGCGGAAGCACGTGCCTTCGGCATGTCTGCGCGGCGTGGACTGAAAACTCGTCAGAATAAAATAATGCACAAGATATAGTTATTCCTCATTTTTCTCTTGACTATATCTTGTGCTTTGTGTTATCATGTCCTCGCTATCAGACAAAAGGAGAATCATAATCATGTATCGTGTAATAAAAAGAGACGGCCGCATAGTCGATTTTGACATAGTCAAGATCGCCGAGGCCATGAAAAAGGCCTTTACCGCCACCGACACCAATTACAACGACAGCGTCATAGATTTTCTCGCCCTGAAGGTCACCGCCGATTTTCAGCCGAAGATCCGCGACGAGCTCATTTCCATCGAGGACATCCAGGACAGCGTCGAGACCGTGCTGAGCCAGGGCGGCTACGAAAACGTCGCGAAGGCGTACATCCTCTACCGCAAGCAGCACGAAAGCCTCAGAAACGTCAGCGAGACCGTGCTGGACTACAAAAACACCGTGGAAAAGTATCTCGGCGAGAACGACTGGCGCGTGAAGGAGAACTC
>DBWE01000162.1:0-3256 GCA_002308315.1 Clostridiales bacterium UBA1246
GAGGTTCGACTCCCTTCGCCTATAGCGATCATTACAGCCGCATTTTTCCCCGCCGGAACGCGGCGAGGCAAAATGCGGCTGACGATCCTGTTTTTTCCGGCTGAAGCCGATAATTTTGGGAGGTGTTTAAATTGGCAAAAAAGCAGTTCAAGGCCGAGTCCAAACGCCTGCTGGGGCTCATGATCAACTCCATTTACACTCATAAGGAGATCTTTCTCCGCGAGCTCATCTCCAACTCCAGTGACGCAATAGACAAGCTTTGCTACCTGTCCCTCGCCGAGGGAAAGAGCGTTGACAGAAGCGAGCTTTATATCCGCATCCTGCTCGACGAGGAAAACCGTACCCTCACCGTGTCGGACAACGGCATAGGCATGAGCGCCGAGGAGCTTGAGAACAATCTCGGCGTCATCGCGAAAAGCGGCTCTCTCGCGTTCCGCGAGGAAATGGACAAGTCCGCGGCCGAGGGCGGCGACATCGACATCATCGGCCAGTTCGGCGTCGGTTTCTACTCCGCGTTCATGGTGGCCGACAGGGTCCGCGTCATTTCCAGAAAATACGGCGAGGAGAGCGCGAACGTCTGGGAGTCCTCCGGCGCCGACGGATATACCGTCAAGCCCGCCGAGAAGGAGGAGCGCGGCACCGATATAGTCCTTTATCTCAAGCCCGACGCGGAAGGCGAGGATTACGGCGCTTTCCTTACCGAGTGGAAGATAAAGGACCTGATCAAAAAATATTCCGACTACGTCCGCTATCCGATAAAGCTCGGCGAGGAGACCGTGAACAGCATGGTGCCCATTTGGCAGCGCGGAAAGGCCGAGGCGTCGGACGAGGAATGCATTAAATTCTACCGCGAGAAGTTTTACGATCAGACCGATCCGGTAAGGGTGATACGCGTGAACGCCGAGGGCACCGTGAGCTACCGCGCGCTGCTCTTCGTCCCCGCCAAGGCGCCCTACGATTATTATTCCCGCGATTACCGGGCCGGACTGCAGCTGTACGCGAGCGGCGTCATGATAATGGACAAATGCGAGGATCTGCTGCCGGAGTGCTTCCGCTTCGTCCGCGGCGTGGTGGATTCTCCCGATCTGTCTCTGAACATTTCCCGCGAAATGCTCCAGCACGACAGGCAGCTCAAGGTCATCGCCTCCAGCCTCGAAAAGCGCATAAAGAACGAGCTGGCAAAGCTCATGACCGAGGACGCGGATAAATACGCGGAGTTTTACAAGACCTTCGGGCTGCAGCTGAAATACGGCCTGCTCAACGGCTTCGGAGCCAACCGCGAGCTGCTTCAGGACCTGCTGATGTTCTATTCCTCGGCAAAGGAAAAGCCCGTCTCTCTCTCCGAATATACCGCGGACATGCCCGAGGATCAGAAATATATATATTACGCCTGCGGCGAAAGCATCGCCCGCCTCAGCTCCCTGCCCCAGGCGGAGCCCGTGCGGGAAAAGGGCTACGCCATACTTTATCTTACCGACGAGGTCGACGAGTTCGTGATGAACATGCTGGGCAGCTACGGCGAAAAGGAGCTCAGGAACGTAAACGCCGACGACCTCGGCATAGAGGACGCCGGCGACGGCAGGACCGAGGAGCTGGAAAAGGCAAACGAGGAAATGCTCGGCTTCCTCAAGGACAGCCTCGACGGCTCCGTCGCGGCCGTGAAGCTGTCAAAAAAGCTGAAAACCTATCCCGTATATCTGGGCGTGCAGGGCGACATCACTCTGGAGATGGAAAAATACTTTTCCTCCCTGCCCGGCAGCGAGAACAAGGTAAAGGCCGAGCGAGTGCTGGAGCTCAACCCCTCTCATCCCGTTTTCGAGGCGCTGGTCCGCGCCTACGCCTCCGATAAGGACAAGGCGGCGAAATACGCCCGCCTGCTGTATTTCCAGGCCATGCTTTACGCGGGCGTGGAAATAAGCGACCCATCCGCCTACGCGCAGCTTATCTGCGAGCTGATGACCTGATATCCGCGGAACGCGCAAAATAATCACCGTCGGAAAGCTTTTGCTTTCCGACGGCGTTTTTCGTTCTCAGTTGTTCTTCATGACGTCCTGGAACGCGGCTATCAGTTCCGTCCTGACGGTCACGTTCACATCGGGCGGGATATTTTCGTCCTTGCCCTGGACAAACTGCAGAAAGCGGATGCCCAGCAGATCGTTCGCGTAAAAATACTCCTTTGCGCGGAGATTTACGGAGCAGATGAACATAATGGCATTGAGGTGCAGCCACGTCATTCTGACCTTTCCGCTTTCGATCTGAGAGATCGTAACTCTTGAAAGACCGGTAAGATTGCCGAGATCCGCCTGTGTGAGACTGAGAAGCTTTCTGATTTTAGGCAAATGCGCGGTAAGAGTCAGGCACATCTCCTTCTTCTCCGCAGCAGTAAGCTCAACCATCTGACTTCCTCCCTGATTGTATTACTTTAAATTATTGTACTATAATGCAATCAGTTATTTCAAGTCTAAATCTTTTACGTTTTTACTCAATTTTCTGCTTTCGGCTACTGCAATTTTATCACATTTGACGTTGAACTCGTTTTCGTCGTGGCCTTTGACCCACTTGAACTCCACTTCGTGTTTTTCCGCGGCGTCCAGCAGGCGCTGCCAAAGCTCGGGATTCTTCGCCTCTTCCCTTTTCGTCCTCATCCAGCCGTTGCGGCGCCATCTGTGCACCCAGCCGAGAGTGACCGCGTCGACGAGATATTTCGAATCGCTGTACAGCGTGACGCGGCAGGGCTCCTTCAGCGCCTCGAGAGCCGATATGGCGGCCAGCAGCTCCATGCGGTTGTTTGTGGTCTCCGCCTCTCCGCCGCTGAGCTCCTTTTCTCTGCCTTTCCATATCATGATCGCCGCCCAGCCTCCCGCTCCGGGATTGCCGCTGCAGGCTCCGTCGGTGTATATGGTTACGTCCTTCACTCCGCGTCTCCGGCCGGCGGCGCGTCGGGGGCGTCGGTCTCCTCTTCGCCGTCGAGCTCCGCTTCCATGCGGGTGAGCGAGATCACTCTTTCGCCCTCCGCCACGCGCATCACTCTCACGCCCTGGGTCACGCGGCTGTATTCGTTGATGTCCTTTGCGGCCATGCGTATGATGATACCGTCGGAGGATATGAGCATTACGTCGTCGCTGTCGTCCACCATCTTCACCGCGGCGATCGGACCGGTCTTATCGGTGATCTGATAGTTTCTGATGCCGATGCCGCCGCGTCTCTGCGGCTCGATGCCCGCTCTCAGATATTCGACCAGCGGGGTCTTTTTCCC